>CALAGJ010000073.1 GCA_937892395.1 uncultured Parafilimonas sp. | reverse complement strand
TCTGCCTGGCGATAGTTTGTTGTTTGTAGCGGGCATTTACAGTAAAGCCTTGGCCGATGAAATATTTGTATCGGGAAATGAATATGTTGATTTACTTATTCTTTGGTTACTGATTTCCGCTGCTGGCATTTTTGGAAATATGGTTGGCTATTGGTTTGGCTACAAGAGTGGACCTTTTCTCTTTCAGCGAAAAGACAATTTTTTCTACAGGAAAAAATACCTCTATCAAGCAAATGACTTCTATCATCAATATGGTGGATGGGCCATTGTAGCTGCACGCTTTGTACCCATAATCAGAACATTTGCACCAATCGTAGCAGGTATTGTAAAAATGGAAAAAGCAAAATTTATTTACTTCAATATTATAGGATGTTTGGCATGGGTTTTAAGCATGTTAGTAGCTGGTCATTTTCTGAGCAAATGGGTAATGAATCAATTTGGCGTTGATCTGAAAGAGCATTTGGAAATGATAGTAATTCTTATTGTGCTTATATCCACAGTGCCCATCATCTATAAATTCTTTTTTTCAAAAGATAAAGATCCGAAAGATTTAAAAAATGAATGATCAGACAAAACAATATGCTGGTATCCTCTCTATTCCGGTATTGGTAGCCGCACTAGGTTATTTTGTTGATATTTATGATTTGCTACTTTTTGGAATTATACGTGTGCCCAGTTTAAAAGATATGGGTTTGGATGATGCAGCTGTATTGAGTGTGGGTGAAAAAATTATCAGCTATCAAATGTATGGCCTTTTATTGGGCGGCATTATTTGGGGTATTTTAGGGGACAAGAAAGGAAGGCTGAGTGTATTGTTTGGAAGCATCTTTATTTATTCTGTGGGTAATATTGCCAATGGGTTTATAACCACAACTGATCAATATGCATGGGTTCGTTTTATAGCAGGAATTGGCCTTGCAGGAGAGCTGGGGGCAGGCATTACTTTGGTAAGCGAGCTAACAACAAAAGAGAAGAGAGGATTGGCAACCTCTATGGTAGCCGGGCTTGGCTTAACCGGAGCCATCTTTGCATTTTTTATAAAAGAAAATTTTGACTGGAGAACCTGCTACTTTATTGGTGGTGGCATGGGCCTTTTGCTCCTACTACTCCGTATTTCCGTGTTTGAAAGTGGGCTATTTCATGCTATCAAAAACAGTGAAGTAAGCAAGGGCAATATCTTCATGTTGATTACAAATGCTGAGCGATTTAAGAAATATTTTTTCTCCATTCTCATTGGATTACCCACTTGGTATGTGGTAGGTATTTTGGTCACTTTCTCAAAGGAATTTGCCACACAATTTAAGATTGTGGATACCATAGATGCGGGCAAAGCAATTATGTATGCATATATCGGTATTAGTATTGGTGGTATTGTTGTTGGTTTTGTAAGCCAATGGTTAAAAAGCCGCATAAAAGCACTCCGCCTATTTTATGCCATGACCATCATTTGTATTGTTTTATTTTTTACGATCTTATATAATAGCAATGCAGAAAGGTTATATATGATATGTGCGGCTTTAGGATTTGCCACCGGCTTTTGGTCAATTTTTGTAACTATTGGAGCAGAACAGTTTGGCACCAATCTAAGAGCCACCGCTGCCACTACCATACCCAATATGGTAAGAGGAACTTTGCCACTCATCATACTGCTTTTTCAATACCTCCGCACTGCTACTGATAGCTATACGACAGGTGCTTGGATAACGGGTGCTATCATCATGTCCATTACTGTGGCAGCCTCATTTGGAATAAAAGAAACATTTAATAAGGATTTGAATTTTCTTGAAATATAATCACACGATACTACTTATTTTTGCCGCATGACAATAGAAGCATTTAAGCAACTGAATCACGAAGAAAAATTGAGAGCGATACGCTATAATGGCAATATTTTAGGACCTTATGAGCGCTACAATGAGAATGGTGGTGGCCGTGTGCCTGGGGATATTTATGGTATTGACGAATTTTTTGTTTATCTAAGCGAGGATGAAAATACTATTGTACCCAGCCGAAGAAATCCTTTGCCTCCGCCGGAGGATGAGGAAGAAGCATAGTTTTTATTGCCCCATTTTTAGTATATCTTTGCTTTAGCCTCTACTCATTTATATGTTCTTGTTTTTTAAATGTATAATTGATGAATACTTGTTGTTGACCTACAACATTTGATTACTTCTATTGCATCTTCTGTTCTGATTTCAAAAAATGTGATTCTCATTTGGCAATATAAATTGCTCTAATTTTTTATAGGTTAGTATTGATATTGTAGTTGAAAATAATTACAAAGCAGAAAGGCTGCACATTTAATCATGTCAGAACATTCCAAATCATTTACTATATTTTCTGCAAAAAATCATTCTGAACTATTTGCATTTATTGCTTTTCAACTTTTCAAAAAAAGTCAGCATAGAAAAAAAGGTTATTGACTTTCTCCATCAATTTGGATAATTTATAAAGTTGAAATATAGCACTATTAGCATGCAGTACTGTTTAGTAACTACTAAATAATTTGCGCTAAAACCGATTTGGATAATCTTCAATCCAAATTCTAATAACTGTTTTCCCAAAATGGCGTTATTGCATCTGTATCCTAATGGTAGGTTCCCCATCCATATATTTAACCTACCTCAAGATTCATTTTAAAATCTAATATCATGAAACATTTAGCTAAATTGCTATTGTTGTGTTTGCCGCTACACCTGTGTGCTCAAAAAAATAATATGGGCATTGTATCATCCTCAAACACAAAAACCGAATTGCTATTTACTGAAAATAAAGGCCAAGTAGCAGATATATTTGATTTGCCACAACCTCAAATACTTTTTACTGCTGGAAATGAGGGAGTCAAATTATTTATAACAGCCTCCGGCATTCATTACCAATTCTTGCGTCCATTTGAAAAGAAAAATAATCGAATAAAGAGCATTTCTTTCCAATCAGAAATAGACAGTGTGCAATTATTGCGTGTAGATATGAAGCTACTTGGAGCACAGGTGCCAGATGGGGTTATTAAAGAAAGCCCAGATGGATGTTATAGTAACTTCTATTTAGCTCATTGCCCGCAGGGCGCATTAAATGTAAAAAGCTATGAAAGGATAATTTTTAAAAACGTATATCCCGGCATTGACTGGATATTGTATGATAATAAAGGAAAACTTGAATATGACTTTGAACTGCAAGCCAATGCCGATATCAGCCAAATAAAAATACAATATATAGGTGCAGATCATTTGGAATTAACCCCGGACGGATCTTTGAAAATTACAACTGCATTAGGCACCATCAAAGAGCATAGCCCCATAAGTATGCAGGGCATTGTAAAAGTAAATTCTGCATTTGTCATAAAGGATAATATAGTTGGCTTTGATGCATCATATAATACTACACAACCACTTAGGATTGATCCAAATATTGTATGGGCTACTTACTATGGTGGTAATTATTTAGAAGAGGGTCATTCAACCTCGGTTGATAAATCTGGAAATGTATTTTTAGTTGGGGATACTTATTCACCAACAGGCATTGCATCTACTACTGGTTTGCAAACGATATTAAAAGGTTTTAAAGATGCATTTATAGTAAAATTTAATGACGCAGGGCAAAGACAATGGGCCACCTATTATGGTGGCAACGGTTATGAAACCGGTTTATCATCAGCTACTGATAAAAATAATAACATTTATGTATTTGGTAGTACTAATTCTACGAGTGGCATATCTACTGCCGGGGCTCACCAAGCTACATTTAGTGGCATCAATGATGCATACTTACTAAAGTTAAATAGCAATGGGCAAAGACAATGGGCCACTTACTATGGAGGAAGCAAAGATGAAACAGGTTATAGTTGCGCCATTGATACTATCGGTAATATTTATATTTCCGGAAAAACAAGTTCTACAAATAAGATGGTAACCGCATCTGGTGCTCAAACAACATTTGGAGGAAATGTGGATGCATTTTTGGCAAAGTTTAATACGAATGGAGTACGCCAATGGGGCACTTACTATGGAGGCACTGGAGTTGATTATGGCTATGGTTGCTCAGTGGAAAGTAATGGTACAGTTTATATGACCGGCACCACGGCATCATCAAATGCCATAGCTACTGTCGGTAGTTTCCAGATAGCCAGAAAAGGGGCCAGTGATGGATTTCTTGTAAAATTCAATACATCTGGGGTACGTCAATGGGCTACATATATTGGCGGAGACAGTACAGAAGATGGCTTAGGCACTTGTGTAGATATTAATGGTAATGTATTTGTGTCAGGCATTACGGAGTCAGCCTCAAACATTGCCTCTGGAGGATTTGCAAATACATATTCCGATGGTGGAGATGCATACTTAATAAAATTCAATACATCTGGGAGCAGGCAATGGTGTACTTACTATGGAGGCAATGGATTTGATGCAGCATATAATACTAAGTGTGATAGTTTAGGTAGTGTAACTATGGCAGGGGTTTCATTTAGTACAAATGGAATAGCCGGAGGTGGATTTCAGAATAGTTTACAAGGAGATGCAGACTGCTTTGCAGCAAAATTTTCAAGTACGGGTCTAAGAATATGGGGAACTTATTACGGTGGTAATATGGTTGAATATGGCAATGGGATAGCATTGGGTAGTTTAGGCAATATTTTTATAGCGGGCAATACGAGTTCAGCCACAAATGTTGCTTCAAATGGATATGACAATACACTATCTGGCACATCAGATGCATTTCTTTTAAAAATTAATGACCGAGCCACTTCTGATATTTCAATCTATAATCAGTTCAATAGCAATTATGCTGCTGTTTTATTAGACTCTACAAATACTGCGAATACTTCACCATCACCGGTGCGTGTATCCGCAGATGGTAGCACAGCAACATTTGTAAATTACTATAATAAGGATGCCAATATTTTAATAAACAATATTATATTTAGAATTAAGGAAGATCCAACAGGAATCAATAAAGAAATTTATGGATATTTCAATGCGGCCATCAATGTGAGCACCGCACCACAAATAAGACGTTGTTATTATAATCATCCTACTTATTTGAATAATGGCAATCTATTCCGCAACATCACCATTCAAATTCTTGATTCTACCACAAATACAATACTTGAAGAATACCCAGTTCAAGCATATAAAGCTCCATTGTTGTTGGTGCATGGCCTATATGGTAATGCAGAGAGTTTTAAAAATTTTGAGAAGGATTTTCTATTTGCAAGTGGTGCTAATATTTATCCTGGCACGACACAAACTTCTCCATTTGTGCTACGCACAGAATATAATTATGCTGATGGTTTGGTAAAAAATAATAGCATTATAAAACTGAGCATTGACAGATTGCTGAAGCAAATGGTTGATGCAAAATATAGTACAGGCAAAGTGGATATTATAGCACATAGCATGGGTGGGCTTTTGAGCAGAGCATATATCCAAGATCCTTATAATATTCAAGCATACAGAAATGATGTACATAAATTAATTACACTCAATGCCATGCATGCTGGCAGTCAGTTTGCTGATTGCATCAGCAATCCAAACAGTGATTGTGCGCTATGGGCTATTGTTCAAAACTATATAAGAACAAATAGCACCACCATTCCCTCAGGAATGAATGAACTGGGTACTCAAAGTGAAGTTATTGATTCTTTATTAAATAGCTATACTGTTTCTAAAACGAATTTAGTACCCACTGCTTCTTTAACCACTACAATATCCACTCTGACAAAAGGTCCATCGGAGCCATGCGCAGGTGCAGGAATTGCTACTCAAAATCTCAATATTTTTAATGGGGAAACAAATGACAAAATGGTTGCTTTGAGTTCACAGCAAGGCAATATCATTCCTGCCAAAGGAAACTACATCAGTTGTCATGAAAATGCAGTCAATACATCAGCACTATTTACACAATTGGGTACTTTAATCCATCAGAATCCCATAGCTACAAACTTTGATATAGATGGTTACAAACCCACAGCATTAAGCTACACCCCCATTGTTGTGCCTACAAAAGTTGGCAATCAAACAATTTCATTCAGCTCTCCTATGCGAGGGTCAATTGTAACACCTGGGCAAGTGATAAATATCATTGCATCGGGTTCAAATCTTACAAAGAGAATGGAGCTTTATATAGGCAATGAATATGTACCTACAACAGCTTTCGATACAAGCGGCAAGAACATCAATTATACATTCAACATACCAAGTGGCACCATAGGGGTACTTCGCATGATAGCAGTAGGGCGTGATTCAGTTAATGCATTTAAGTATGATACGCTGAGCATCAAAGTTATACCTACTGCTGTGCTGGATAGCATTAGATCATATCCTCAAAAAATTATTGTACCAGAATATATGCGCAGTTCATTTGAAGTATATGGATACTATCATGATGGCACCATTCGTACATTAAGCAGCCTTTCTGATGTTAGCTATACCATCAATAATACAACTATAGCCACACCTACAACAGGGGCAGAAATACAAGGCAATGTTGCTGATACGACAAGCATTTTGATTAGCTATCTAGGAAGAACACATCGAACACCCATTGAAGTTGTTAATGGAAAAGACTATCAGCGTGCTGCATTTTATGTGAACGATACATTGCTATGCCCAGGCAGTTCTGGTCGTTTTACAAACACATCTACGGGCAATGCTATTGCTTACAATTGGAGCTTTGAAGGTGGCTCACCAGCTACATCCACAGCTACAAATCCAGTTGTATCTTATGGGATAAATGGAAAATATGATGTGGAGCTAATTACGACATTTGCTGGTGGCATCAAAGACACACTTAAGTTTAAAGATTATATAGTGGTGGGAGGAAGTGTGCCAAACAATCCTCCTGGCATTACAGTTACTGGTGGTAAAACAAAACCATGCCCCGCAGATACTACAACTTATTCATTGAATACTGTTTTTAATGCAACATCCTATTTCTGGTTAGCACCTATCGGTGGTTCAGTTATAAGCGGTCAAGGTACACCTGTTGCTAAAGTTGTATATAACACCGGCTTCATTCAAGATGATTCTATCCGTGCATCTTCCAGTAATAAATGTGGCACAAGTGGATATAAAGCTGTTGCAGTAAAAAGGAATGAACCATCACCACCAAGTGCAATTACAGGCCAGAAAGATGGCATGTGTAGTGCTTTAAATGTTCCCTATTCTGTTGATTTTGTCGATAGTATTAGTTTTAACTGGCGTTATGTATTCAATAGCGGTACGGTTGTTTTAGGCCAAGGAAAAAATCAGATGCAAGCCAACTATAACTCCACTTTTACAGTTGATACTTTGAAAGTGTCTGCATCAAATACTTGTGGCATTAGTACGGAAAAATCATTACCCATAAAAGCATTACCCATAGCACCACCCACAATTACAGGCTTAGTAACCGTATGCGCCAATCAATCCAATGTACCATACTCTATCGATCCATTGCCCGGTGCCATATCATATACTTGGATAGCACCCGGGAATAACGCAAGGATATCAGATGGTATTACTACTTCAACTACAAATACATTTACTACCACATCTAGAAATGTAACTGTAAATTATAGTACCATATCCGGCAACTTATCTGTAAGGGGCAATAATACATGTGGCACCGGTCTTGCTAAATTTCAAAGTATTACGGTCAACTCCTGTGTGGCATCTCTTAGCCAGTCTGCCTCAATCCTTAAGGCAAGTTTGTATCCAAACCCATCAGTGGGAAATACCTTTGTAAAAATCAGCAATACTAAGGACCCGGTTACAGTTTGGGTTACAGACATGAGTGGTCGTGTTATTTGGGAAAGTATGAGTACCACAAATCATACAATTGAAATACCTACTCAAAAACTAGCCGCAGGCACTTATATGGTAGTAATAAAAAATAGTACAAACACCATCAATGAAAAACTCTTGAAAGTAAATTAATAAAGAGTCGTTAATCCTGTTGCTCTATGTAAAGGCCTTCCTACGAAGGCTTTTTTTAACGGCATTATCTTGAGGACTAATCTCTCTAATTCAATGACAGTTTTCTATTGCCAAGTAATGATTTGTACTGATAATTATTGCCTCGCATGCGAATTACCTCTGCTTTGTCAGGTACAATATTTGGCGCACTACCACCATTGCTGATGATATAATGACCCATGCTTCTGATGGAATATACTCCCGTATCATATTTACCATATAATTCATAGACTCTACACCATCTAAAGCACTACTTTGTATTTCTTTATAACTCATTTCTGCATAGTTCCATACTTGTAGCGCAGCATCCTTATATGTGCTGTATTAATTGTTTAGATGATCAATAACACTTTGCTTGAGCGGATTTTATGCTTGCTCTTTTTTTTGCTGACAAAATGAACAGTAAGTAATGAACACATTTATAAGCATTAATTGTAATCTCAAATGAAATTTTTGTGTTGGTAAAAATAAAAAAAAATAGAAAAGAATATGATATGGATTATAGACTTATTGCAATTCCACCATTTCAATAGCATCATAAGGTTATACGCCACAAACAGTGATATTTAATCAACCTGTTTACCTACATATTTATATTCATTTTTGTAAAGAATGGCTTAATATAAAAAGGCTCACTATATGCCAATGAATCAAATTCGTGATTGTTGAATTGCTTCATAGCCAAAGGAATCATATCAGCTGTATCGTATTGAAAATTTTCTACAATGTGCTCATTTGCCGAAGGCAAAAATGATAAGAGTTTACTACTACCATTTCCAAAATAATAGATGGAATCTTTAGCGGCCTGATCTTGCATGAAATCAGGGCTTAGAATCGTAGCGTGAGGTAATTTTATTATCTGCAAACGGCTATCATACAAAGCTGTATAAACTTCCATTCGCCGGGCATCTATCATGGGGCAAAGCAATGCATCTTGCTTGGCGAATTGCTTCGCAAATGAAGCAGCCATAATATGCAAAGTATTTAAGAGGATAAGTGGTTTATCTAAAGCATAACACAAACCTTTTGCAGATGCAAGCCCAACACGCAAACCAGTATAGCTTCCCGGACCATTACTTACTGCTATTGCATGAACATCAGGTAATAGCAAACCTGCTTCTCTACAAATTTCTTGTATAGCAGGTTGCAAAAAAGCAGCATGCTGCTGCCATATTATATTCGATTTTGACGCTAGTAAATGATTGCCTTCACTTAGGCATACACCTCCATGCTCTAATGCTGTATCTATATGAAGAATAACCGCCATTATACTGTACTAACTGCTTCTAACATTTTTGAAGATGGTCTATATCTGGAATCCTCTTTACTCAATTCATTCAAAAGGTTTACTATATTTTTTAACCCAATGATAGATACCCATTCAAAGGGTCCATTCGGATAATTGGTACCCAGCTTCATAGCAGTATCTATTTGGCTTTTATCAGAAACTTCATCTTCTAATGCAAAATATGCCTCATTAATAATCATGGCAATAATGCGTGCTGCTATGAATCCCGGCGCATCCGGAGCGATGGTATTTTTGATACCAATTTGTTGAAGTAATAGGGATGCAGCATGCACATATTCATTTCCGCCTGCTATTTCAATGATTTCTTTTTCAAAGAATAATGGCCACCCATTAAAACGAATTACAGCCTGCGGCAATACCTGTGATGTGCATAGAACTGAATGATAAAAAACAGTGGTATGATTACTTGGTAACACTAATACCTTTTCACCACTAAATTGAAAATAGACATCAGCATTGGATAGTTGAAAAGATGTAGCATCACTACATAGCAATACTTCTTGTCCGTCATTTATTTGTTTGGCTTGCCATACAGACAGTTCTGTTGCATTGCCATACACCGCTATTCGCATTAAAAAAAAATTGAGTGGCAAAAATAGGTTGTGTATGTGCAGAAAAAAAAGCAATTTGCCAGCATTAAAATTTACAGTAATAAAATTTCACATGTCAAAACAAATTATTCAAACAAATATGGCACCTGCGCCAATTGGGCCTTATAGTCAAGCAGTAAAAACCGGAGATCTGATATTTATTAGCGGTCAGGTTTGTATTGATCCATCTACTGGCGATTTGATAAATAGCAGTATAGCAACTGAAACTACTCAAGTAATGAAAAATCTACATGCTATTCTTACAGAGGCAAAAATCAATTTTAACCATGTGGTTAAAACAACAATTTTCTTGACTGATATGCAATTATTTGCCGAAGTAAATGAAATATACAGCGGTTATTTTACTGGAGATTTTCCTGCAAGAGAAACAGTAGCAGTAAAAGGATTACCAAAAAATGTCAATGTTGAAATTAGTATGATAGCAGTAATGCATCTATAGCCACATCATTTGCAATGTACACTGTATGTCGTATGAAAATTTTTTGATTGATCGGGCTCTAATAGAATCAGACCCAAACCATTGTTAAAAGCATCTGGCACACTGCTCAAGTTTTCTATGGCAATACTTTGTCTATGATCCGGAGTAAAGATTTGTAAGTAAGGATAATTTTCAACTGCATGGATTGTAACCTGATAGTATGGGCCTTGCACAGTGCAAATTCGATTGGCTTCTGAAAGCATAAAGCAATCATCAAAATGCTGTTCCTTTAAAGGTAACTGACCATTATAAGGAGATGCATTTATAATATGACCTGTTGGTATCAATTGGTCATTCATTTTAATTTTTCCAACCACCTCCATTTCAATACAACAGTCATCAGCTGGAGCTTGCATATTAAAATATGGATGCCATCCATCTGCCAGCGGCATTGCAGATTCCGCTTTATTGGTAACTGTAGTTTGAATAGATAGCTGATTGGCTGCGGAGAGGGTATAGATAACAGCAATATGATAACTGAAAGGAAAACCTGCATTGCCCAGCCAGCTATATTCCAAAGTGACTGAAGCAAATTTATCTGTGGCCTGCTGCGCAGTAATGTGGAAAGGCGCATCATAAATCAAACCATGCAATGCATGTGCACCTGAAAAACTTTTTCCTGTAGTATATACTTTATTTTGAAATTCAAATGATGCATTACTCAGCCTGCATACAAATGGGCTGAGCTTTGAACTCTTAAACCAACTGTTGTTATTCGCTTCTTCTAAACCCGTAAGACCATCTATACAGTTAAAATACTGTCCATCTTCATTTTTAAAAATAAATTGATTTAATAAAGCACCTGTGGGAAATATTTCAACATAAGTGCCAGATATATTATCCTTTAAGTGAGCAATTTGATTGTCTGATATTTCAACTGTAAATGACATAGATATTTTTTGGAAATAATTTATAGAACAATTTTATAATAACAACAAGTGTATTAGCACTGGAAATACGGAATAATAAAAATACAAAAAAAGTGGGTAGCAATTACACCATTTCAGCTTTATGCACTTCGCTGGTAAAGTGAAAAGTGATATCAGGATTGTTTTTTATTTCTGTTTGTAGAAACCAATCGCTTTGGGCAAGATATACAGGCATATTGTCTTTGTCATATCCAGTATTTGCATCTCTGAATCGAAGAAATTCATCGAGTACGGATTGATTTTTTGTAGTGAGCCAACAGGCTTTATAAAATGGCACCATTCTAAATTCGCAGGCGGCACCATATTCATGTAGCAACCTATATTGTATGACTTCAAACTGCAGCTCACCCACGCAGCCAATTATTTTTTTATTCCCTCCAAACTGTGTAAATGATTGTGCTACACCTTCATCCATCAGCTGTGAAATTCCCTTTTCAAGTTGCTTTGTTTTCATAGGATCTTTATTGACCAATTCCTTAAAAATTTCGGGGGAAAACGTGGGTATGCCTGTAAAATAAAAATCTTCACCTTCTGTAAGGGTGTCTCCAATTTTAAAATTGCCGGTATCAAAAAGACCCACCACATCTCCAGGATAAGCATCTTCAATAATGTCCTTGCTCCGTGCAAGAAATGAATAAGGATTTGCAAATCTGATGTCTTTATTGAGCCTTACATGGTGATAATATTTATTGCGCTCAAAGCGCCCACTGCAAATTCGCATAAATGCAATACGGTCTCTATGTCTTGGGTCTAAGTTAGCATGTATTTTAAAGATAAACCCTGAGAGTTTATCATCCGTTACATCTACCCTTCTTGTATTGGTTTCTCTATACTGTGGTAAAGGAGCTATGTCAATAAATGTATTGAGCATTTCTCTTACACCAAAATTATTGACCGCACTACCAAAAAATACAGGAGCCGTTTTTCCGTTTAGATAGTCCTCTACATTCAATGCGCCATATACCCCATCAATAAGTTCTGTATCTTCCCTAAGCGTATTGGCGTCATTCATCCCCAATTTTTGATCAACAACTGACTGATGCAAATCATCAATTAAAAGTACATCTTCATCATTTGCTTTTGTGCCCGGTGTGAAGAGTAGTAGGCTCTTTTGAGATAAATCATACACACCCTTAAAATCCTTACCGCTATTGATTGGCCAAGTGAGTGGATGTAGATTGATATTTAATTCCTTTTCAATTTCTTCTAATAAATCAAACCTGTTTTTTCCGTCTCTATCCATTTTGTTGATGAACACAATGACCGGAGTGTGGCGCATACGGCATACTTCCATGAGCCTGCGTGTTTGTGCTTCTACTCCATTAACACTGTCCACCACTAATATTACACTATCAACTGCTGTTAATGTACGATAAGTGTCTTCCGCAAAATCTTTGTGACCGGGTGTGTCTAAGAGATTAATGAGTTTGTCTTTGTATTCAAAAGTCATTACAGATGTGGCCACTGAAATACCACGTTGTCTTTCAATCTCCATAAAGTCGCTGGTAGCATGCTTCTTGATTTTATTACTTTTTACTGCACCTGCGGTTTGAATGGCTCCTCCAAAAAGTAGAAATTTTTCGGTCAGTGTTGTTTTACCTGCATCCGGGTGACTAATAATTGCAAAACTCCTTCTGCGATTTATTTCATTATTGTATTTGCTACTCATGTATTTTGAAAATGGTTGCAAATGTATGACTGATGGGCCCATAAGATATAAAAAAGGAACTCAAATAAAGAAAGAAAACTCGAAGTAACCATGGATAATTATTTTCCGTATCCATACATTTTTTCTACATCCTTTACAATCATTTCCATTACTTCATCATTCCCGTTAGGGTCATAGGCTTGGCGCAGATTGCTGCCAAATATTAATGCCATTGTTTGCCAAAATTTGGCGTCAAATTTTCCTTTATAGGATTCAATGATTTCATAACAGTTATTGCCTGTTTGCCGATTGATGAGCTTCATTAAAACCTTTCCCTGATATACAGATAGCTGCGTAAGTTTATCAGCAAATTGACTTTTTAAATCTTTTTCCCTGCTTTGAATGATTGCTTTGCGCTTTTTTTTATCATGCACATTTACTAATTGTGCATTAATGTCATTCATCACTTTTGAAGCAGTAATGGCATAAGGATATGTAACATACACAGCATTGCGGAGCCTTGCCCATCCCGCATATTTTTTCTTCCATTTGCCGTGCAATTTACCTTGTACAGTCACGGTCTCTAACCAACTACATGGTATAGTATCTCCGGATGGTTCTACACAGGCATAAACTAATATCGTATCATATTTTCCAACTTCCTGCGCTTTGGCTGTTATGAATAGTAGCTGAATGAATAAAAATAATATGTAATGCTTTAATTTCATGTTCTATCAGATGGTAAAAATAAGCTTCTACATTATACATCTATTCAAAGTACTGAAATAAAGTAACCCTTCAGAAGTATAGTTTAACAGTTTTCTGTATCAAATGGATTTAACTTTTTTCCCAGTGATAAATATAATAGAAATTAAACTGAGTAACAATAGCATACCATTGAGCTGGTGTAGCAAGGCTACCCATTCAAATTTTCCAAATTGTCCACGTATGGCACTTGTACTGGTAAGGATACTACAAATACCTAAGATTACTTGCGTAAGAACCAATATTGGCGGCCATTTCAGCATTTTGACAAACACAGTATCTCTTGAAATTTTTCTTGCTTTTATCGACCACACAATGATGATGAAAAAAATAAAATATGCCAGCATGCGATGTATCAATTGAATGGTTATTAAATCAAAAAATGCATCGTGGAGTCCATTTTCAAAAATCGGTTTCGGGAAAAAACTTCCATTAATTAAAGGCCAAGTAGGAGCGGCAGATGCTGCTTTAAGCCCAGCCATAAAACAGCCATATATCAACTGAATGGATAGTAGTGCCGTAATGAATATGGTATTCTTTTTTATAGAAGCATTATCAATTTTTTGGTGCGCTATTTTCAACTGAAGCGCAAACCAAAATGTATAAACTGTAAGTACCATAGCCGACATAAAATGTATGGATAATGCAAAATGACTTACATAAAGATTTTCCTCATTGAGCCCTGTGCTTACCATCAGCCAGCCAATTAAACCTTGCAAAGCACCAAGAAAAAATAAGATCACTAAAGGTACAATCATCTTTTTCTTGAAATATCCCTTTACTATAAAAAAAATAAAAGGCATAAGAAAAACAAGCCCCATAAATCTTGCCCAGAGTCTATGAAACCATTCCCAAAAAAAGATGAATTTAAAATCTGCTAAAGTGAAATGATTGTTCAAGTATTTATATTGGGCAATCTCTTTATAAGCATTAAATGAAGCCTCCCATTGCGCTGAGGATGTGGGTGGCCATGCACCCATAATGGGCTTCCATTCTGTTATGCTTAATCCGCTGCCAGTAAGCCTTGTAATGCCACCCAGTAAAACCTGTATCATCAGCATACCTACACCAATAAATAACCAGTAACTTAAAATTTTCTGTTGTCGTATTTCTTTCATTGCGCAGCAAAATAAATAAATGAAAAAATAAAATCAGGCATATAGACATTGGTTGATATGCCATAAAAAAAAACCTCATGCAGAAACATGAGGCTATAACAAATAATAATCTCTTTTAGTTGCCTCCCTGAGCCAAGGAACTTCCAAAAACTGATTTTAATAAATCGGTAACTCGTGCCACAGGATCTTTTCTGATTTTTTGTTCTTCCTGACCTACAGCATAAAAAATACCATCCAGTGCTTTTGCTGTTACAAATGCGCCCAAATCAGTTTCAACAGGTTTACTGGAAAATTTATTGTACATACTAAATACATCATTCCAATATTTTGTAACATTTACTTTTTCCATGGCATTATTGATAACAGGACTGAAAGCAGCAGTCAATGCCGCTGATGTACTCTGTTTAAAATAATTTGTAGCCCCATAATCTCCACCCTTTAAAATACCCACTGCATCAGAAATACTCATCCCTTTTATGGCATCTAAAAAAATGGGAGCCGCACTCTTTGCTGCTTCTTCTGCTGCTCTGTTCATAGAAAGTATTGCATTGTCCACCAAACTGCCAAGGCCTACGCTGCGCAATGTTTTTTCAACATTTTGCGCTTCTTGCGGCATAAGAATTTTTATGGCAGCATTTCCAAAAAATCCATTGAGACTGCTGAGTTGGTTGGAGCCATTTTGCGTACCAATGGATAAGGCTTCTTTTAGACCTGCGGCAATTTGTGTAGTAGATAATCCGCCATTCATTGGCACATTTTCCAGCACCTGTTGAACAGTTTCACAACTACAAGATAAAACAATAGCAAGGCATAGGAATACTTTTTTCATCGCTTAAAAATTTGAGGAGTTCATCAATGTGAAACAACTCACGGCCATAACGAACAATAAAGAATCCGGTCAGGACCCTCACCAGTGCAAATCCGATCTCTTCAACAGCAGGGG
>CALAGJ010000072.1 GCA_937892395.1 uncultured Parafilimonas sp. | reverse complement strand
CAAGTACATTAAAATTGTATAAACCGGGAGTATCAAAAAGTATGGCACCCGTACTATCAGACTGGTTGTTTGTATTATTCAAGCCAGTCCAAAAATATTGGAAGGATGAAGTATCTGATACAGTATTAATTACTTTAAAAGATGCAGTAGTACCTACACATATTTCATCAGGCCCAATCAATTCTATATCGGGAGAAGGGATGACTGAAACATTTGTAGGTAAGTAAAATGTATCGCTGCATCCACTCAATGAGGTTACTTGCAATGACACAGCATAACTACCAATCTGTTTATATATATGTGTTGTTTTTGAAGTATCCTCTGTATAACCATCACCAAAATTCCAAAGTGATGAAACGATTTCCTCTTGTGAAATAGATATGCTTTCAAAACTTAGCGTTGAGCTATCGCATGCCGGATTTCCAAACACAACTGCATTTGCCACCACAGATACTACATGGATTGTATCTTTACCTTTTACTGCAATTCTACATCCTTTGCCATCATCTAGTATGATTCGAGGTACATAAGCACCCACATCATACAAATGTGATGTAGTGGTATTCATACTGCTTTCTGTTTCTCCATCACTAAAATCCCAGGTGATGAGTTCTGTATTTTTTACATTTGCAGTAAATTGTACAACATCCGGATAGCAGATGGTTGTTTTTGGATAGGTAAAATTGCCCGAAGGGCCCTTAATATTTATTGTTTTAGCAATACTGTCAGCACAACCACCGCTTCCAATAGCTTTCAATTTAACCGTATAAATACCGGGCTCTGTATAAAGATGCGAAGGCTGAGCAAGTGTGGATGAGCTTCCATCTCCAAAATCCCAAATAAGAGATACATACGCTGATGATTCACTTTTAAAATCAACAAGCAATGGTGGACAACTTGAAAAAGAGTCACTCAAATTAAATACTGCTTTTGGTAAATCAACCAATAAATTTCGCAGAGAAAAACTATCTATACAACCATTTTGATCTGTGGCTGTAAGTACCGGCTTATAGGTACCTATCGTTGTATATGTATAAGTTGGATTATTATCTGTGGATGCGGCACCATCTCCAAATTGCCAAAAATAATTTAGTCCTCTACCAACACTGGTATTCTGAAAACTTACTGTTTTACCCGGGCAGATTACAGAATCCGGGCTTATATAAGATGGGTATGGAAATGTAACATTAACGTAATTGTTTTTTCTTGTACTATCTACACAGCCATAAGCATCTTGCACAGTCAACCTGATAGTATAAAGTCCGGTGTCTTTGTATAAGCTTTGAAAAGGTGGTGTGGTATAGATTGTAGTTTGCCCATTTCCATAATTCCAAGTCCACTTAGTTATTGAATGTGAACCATCTGTTGTTGTTAGATCATTGAATATAACTGTAGAATTTTTGCAAACCCCCGGGTCATCACTACTTAGTTTAGCAACGGGCCCATATATTGAAATGGAATCCGGAGCTTGATATTCATATACACAACCATTTATATCGGTCATTTTTGCTGTTACAAAATATTTTCCAGATTCAAAATAAATATGAGCTGTTTTTGTACCGTTTACAGTTATTATTTTCCCGTCTCCAAAATCCCAAGTGGTAGTTGAAATATTTGTGGCTACTACATTGAGGATATCAAAATTGACGGTTGTATTTCTGCAAAACTCTTTTCCCGGCAACGACAAAAACCCAATTTCATTGATGATGGTTATATCTTTTGTTGTGGTATCTGAACAACTTCCATTAGTTGCAATTATTTGCACTTCATAATTGCCGGAATTCATATAAGTATGTGCTACACTTTCGGCTGTGTCTGAAATGCCATCTCCAAAAGACCATACTCTGGTAATTTCTCCTACAGAATTATCATCAAAAGCAACGGTAAGCCTATCCTCGCAATTGGTTAGATACTGAAACTTTGCCACAGGTGGCCTTACATATAAAAGATTATCATATGTAACGGTATCTGCACAACCAAAATTATAAGCAACTAATGACAATGGAATATAGCCAGTATCAGGCGGTTGATATTCATAAATGGAATCTATTGATGCATCGCCCAAAGGGCCAAAATTCCAACTCAGATAATGTATTGGGCCATTTGTAGATGTACTTATTAGATTCACACTTTCTGATGCACAAATTTCCGGAGGATCAGTAATAAAATCAGCATTTGGTTTATGACCTACCAAGACAGCAGCATAACGGGTAAATACATCTGTACATCCATCAAAGGTGGTAACTTCTACTGTAATGTCATAAGCTCCTTCTTTAGTATATTGATGTGCAGGATTTAATGCAGTAGATGTAGCGCCATCTCCAAAATTCCAACGTATAGATTTTATTCTTGCATTTATATTCAATATAACTTTTGGAAAAATGGTGTACGGTATGCAACCGCTATCTGGCAAGTTGCTGATGCCTACAATTTGCACCGGTTGTATCAGGATGTAATCATTTCTCACGAAGGTTTCTTTACATCCACTCACATTAAATGCAGTAAGTGATACTGTAAATCTGCCAGGTTTGGTATAGATATGAGCAGGATCTTTTGCAGCACTCGTTGTACCGTCTCCAAAATCCCATCGAAAGCTATTTCCACCTACAGAATTGTTTTTAAACTGTGCTGTGTATGGCGCTGTGCAATTAGCAGTATCGTCAGTATAAAAATCAACCGTTGGACCGTTGAAAACCCTGATCACATCTGGCCCAGCAGTGTCTTTGCAAGTAGCAGAAAACTCATTGATTAAAGTAACAGTATAAGAGCCAGATGCGCTGAAGGACAAAGTTGGATTAAATTCATTTGAAATTAATCCATTACTAAAAGTCCAAGTGCAGGATACAGGTCGTGGTGTGGAAGTATTTAAGAAAGTAGCTGACTGTGCGGTGCATAAAGTATCTGGACCAGTAAAGGAGGATGAAGGAAAGCCTATGACCACATCCATACTCATGGTATCAGTACAGCCTACATCTGTTGTAGCTTGCAATACAACTGTATAAGTACCCTGGTTTTGATATTTATGAAATGGGTTTAAGTCTGTACTCGAAGCAGTACCATCACCAAAATCCCACAGATAGGAAATGGAACTATTGCTTATGCTTTTATTTTTAAAATTGACACTGGCCGGTGTTTTACATACATCAATATTTGTGATAATAAAATCGGCAATTACACCATTATCTATACGCACATAATCTGGCTTTGCTGATGTATTTGTACATCCTCTACTGCTCGTTACTTTTAGTGCAATATCAAATATTCCCGAACTATTATAGGTATGAGTAGGGGATGACTCTGTGGAGGAATTGCCATCTCCAAAATCCCAGAAATAACTGGGTGCCAAATCCCCACCAACATTGCTATTATTTAGAAATGATACAGGAAGGGGATAGCAGCCATTTAATGGAGCCGCAGCAAATGCAGAAATTGGTGTTTCATAGACTTGTATATATTGTGGCTTAACCATTGTATTTGCTCCAGCTGCGCTATATACTGTAAGTTTAACTGTGTAAGAACCAGGATCAAAATAAGTAGTAGAAGCATTAAATTTTTTGGAAGAATTACCATTTCCAAAATCCCAGAAAACGGAATCAATAGAACCAGAAGATAAATTTGTAAAATTGACAATTAGTGGTGGACAGCCAGTAGTATCATTTGCACCAAAATTGGCAACAGCATTCTGCGCTTGTGTTGTGAAGTACATACATAGCACAGCCAAAAAAAGGCATATACGGTAAATATACCGTTGAAAAGCCTCCATAGAATTTGGTTTACTCTTTCGGAAAATTGGATATTACTACTGGTGTAAAATAAATTTATACCAGTATGGTGCTAAAGTAGGAGTAACTCAAAAACGATATCCCGCTACTGTCTGATTGTGCTATACTTCTGTCTGATGTAATTTATAAAGAAATCTGTGTTCAAACCATGGCCAGTAACCCTTCTGCATAAATCTTCACTGGTGTATTTTCGACCATGTGCATGAATTTGTTTTCGGAGCCATGCTAATAACTGAGTATAGTTTAATGGCCCTTGCATTGCATGTATTTGCTGATAAGCATCCCAGAACTGTGCAGCATATAAACTACCGGTACTATATGTGGGAAAATAACCAAAACTGCCATGGCTCCAATGTACATCTTGCAAGCATCCTCTACTATCATCAGGCACTACAATGCCCAGATGGTGCTTGTATAATTCATTCCACCGAGTGGGAATATCTTCAGTTGAAATTGTTTTTTCAAACAATTCTTTTTCGATTGTATATCGAATGATGATATGTGCATGATAGGTAAGTTCATCAGCCTCTGTTCTTATTAAGGATGGCTGTACTTTATTGATAGCCTTAAAAAAATGTGCAGCATCTATATCAGCGAGTTGATTAGAAAATTTTTGCTGTAAAACGGGATAATATTTCTGTATAAATCCCCAACTTCTTCCTACACAATTTTCCCATAACCTGCTTTGCGATTCGTGTATGCTCAATGAACAATATTCGCCGGCAGGCAAAC
>CALAGJ010000071.1 GCA_937892395.1 uncultured Parafilimonas sp. | reverse complement strand
ATCTTGAGGCCAATTTTTTCGACATTCCTCGTGACTGCCATTGATGCCACCCATCGCCAGCACGACTTCATTAGCAACAAAGTGAACGTCTTCACCGTTTGTTTCATTCACCGCAATAGCACCCGTCACTCGCCCTGCCGTTTGCTCTAATTGCGTCACACGGTGTTGATGCAAAAGCGTGAGCCGACCATCGTTATTTGCGCGATTCATGGCCTCTACCATACAGCGCACCAGCTCACGCGATGTTCCCCACACCACATGATAGCGAGGCACGCTATTACCATCGCCCTGCATTCCTCGCTCAACCCAGTTCACCGCTGGCATAAACTTGATGCCTTCATTTTTTAACCAGTCGTACACTTCGCTGCGTGAGTTTTCGACATAATATTTTGCCCACTGCATCGACCATGTATCACTGGGATTCAGCTCCCCAAAACGCACCCAATCGCGCAGCGCAATTTCAGGACTATCAGGAATCTTCATCGTTGCTTGCAAAGGAGTGCCTACTAAGGCCATACCGCCAAAGGCCCAGAGTGCAAGCCCACCAAACCGATCCGGCGTGTCACGATCGACCAATGCCACCTTCTTACCGGCACGTAACAGCTCAACCGCTGTCACAATTCCGGCGATACCACCGCCAATAATCAATACATCCGACGCAATTCTTTTACTCATGGCACCTTCCTGCCTGTACGGTCTTGTCAGAGTGGAAGGTAACCCGCTAGGATGCAAACGGAATTGACCTTAGAGGACAAGAGAATGGCTTTAGAGGCCACTGTTTCGGCTGGATGGGTAAATACGGTGATTTCAGCCACGCAGCGTCTTGGTGTTGCGCCTGATGTGCTGCTGAAAGCTGCTGGCATTAGTGCTTATGAAAAAGGATTTACTGCATTGCCATCCACCATATTTCCGTTGGATAAAAATGAAATCAAAATAATAGAATCAGATGGAAAAATTTTGCTTCGCCTTCCATTGCAAAAAGAAGAAGAAATTTATGGTTTGGGTTTGCAGTTTCAATCAGTAAATCACAGAGGACAAATCATGCATTTGCATGTAGATCATTATGACGGTAGGGATGATGGAAGAACACATGCACCAGTACCATTTTATGTAAGCTCCTCAGGGTATGGCGTATTGATAGATGCCGCAAGATACATGACCGTTTATATAGGAACAGGTGTAAACACAATAACAAAAAATCCTCCTGTACTCTATGATAGAAACTCAGATGCCAACTGGGATGCGCAGCCTTATTCAGATGCTGTAGAAATATTAGTGCCAGCAAAAGGATTAGCCTTATATGTTTTTGCTGGACCATCACCTATGAATGTAGTGCAGCGATATAACTTGATGAATGGGGGTGGATATCTTCCTCCAAAATGGGGATTGGGATTTACGCAAAGAGTGCCCACTTTATTTTCACAAACAGATATTATAAACGAAGCCAAAGCTTTTGAAGCGCATCATTTCCCATTGGATTTCATTGGAGTGGAACCGGGCTGGCAAAGCATGGCATATCCCTGCACTTATGAGTGGGATAAATATCGGTTTCCGCGTCCAAAAGATTTTATCGATAGCCTCAGCAGTATGGGTATTAAAACCAACCTTTGGCTCAATCCTTATGTATCGCCAAAGGCGTCAATTTATCCTGCTCTAAAAAATCTTTCAGGTTCTCACACTGTGTGGAATGGTATTGTGCCGGATTTTACCTTTGAAGAAACCATGAATATTTTCAAGCAACATTTTTTAACCCACCATATCAATCTTGGTGTAGGGGGTTATAAATTGGATGAAGTGGATGGGTTTGACAATTGGCTTTGGCCGGATGTGGCTACCTTTCCATCGGGTACAAGTGCAGAGCAAATGAGGCAGGTATATGGACTGCTCGTACAGAAAATGACAGCAGATTGGTTCAAAGAAAAAAATCAACGAACCTATGGATTAGCAAGGGCTTCAAATGCTGGTGCTAGTGCATTGCCATATGTTATTTATAACGACTACTACAGCCATCGGGATTTTATAACAGCACTCATCAATAGTAGTTTTTCCGGGCTGCTTTGGACTCCCGAAGTAAGGGCATCAGATTCCGCAGAAGAATGGTTAAGAAGAATGCAAACAGTTTGTTTTTCGCCTATGGCAATGATCAATGCTTGGGCAGATGGTACAAAACCCTGGAGCTTTGAATCAGTAGAAAAATCTGTAAAAGAAATAACAGATTTACGCATGCAATTAATGCCATATATCTACAGTGCATTTGCACAATATCGTTTTGAAGGAAAACCCGTGTTTAGGGCCATGCAACTCTTAGATCAAAAAGAATTTATAGCTCTAAATGATATGGAATCGAATACCGCAAATCATTCCATCAATATCAAGTTTAAAAGTGATATGAAAGATCAGTACATGATGGGTGATCATATCTTAGTAGCTCCACTATTTTCTGGTGAAAAAAAGAGGAAAGTTATTTTACCCTTCGGGAAATGGTATGATTTCTACACAGGAAACTTTGTAGGGGAAAACACCACAATAGAAATAACAGCTGATATAAGCAAAATTCCATTGTATGTAAAAGATGGAGGCATTATACCCATAATGCCAGTTCAAAGACATGCCCCTGCTGCCGATGCACACTTGCCGCTGACCATACGTTATTATGGTACTAAAACTGGGCATTTTACTTTGTATGATGATGATGGCGAAACTTTTAATTATGAAAAAGGGGAATGTACATATGTACAAATAACAGTATCAAAAAATGCAGCTGGCAAACTTATAGGTACCATGTCATTGCCCGAAAAGGGCAAACCATTTGGCTATTCTACGCAAGTCAACTGGGTCTTTATGACAAAATAAAAACAGTGATTTTTAAACTACAATAAAAAAAATGAAGCATCAAAAATTATTATCCTTGTTGATTTTTGTAGCAGCAACGCTGCAAGGTTTTTCGCAGGAATATATACCAAGTACAGAAAACCTTGAAGCCCGCAAAGCCTTTCAGGATATGAAGTTTGGCATGTTTATACATTGGGGAGCATCCAGCGTGTTGGGCAGTGGAGAATGGGTAATGAACAATAGAAATATTAGTGTAGATGATTACACAAAGCTCCTACATATTTTCAACCCACAAAATTTTGATGCAAAGCAATGGGTATCCACCGCTAAAAATGCAGGGATGAAATACATCACTTTCATCACCAGGCATCATGATGGTTTTAGCAATTGGGATACACAACAAAGTGATTGGAAAATCACTAATACGCCTTATGGTAAAGATGCATTAAAACAGTTGGCTGACGAATGTCATGCACAGGGCATAAAATTATTTTGTTACTATTCTTTATTAGACTGGTATCGCAGCGATTATCAATATGAAACCGGCAGAACGGGCAAGGGCACAGGGCGTACACAAAAAAGTGATTGGGAAAGCTATATCCAATTTATGAAAGCACAGCTTACAGAATTGCTCACCAACTATGGTAAGATTGACGGCATTTGGTTTGACGGACATTGGGATCAATTGAAAAATGATACAGATAAAAAATCCCTATCAAATACCAATTGGCATTATGATGAAATATACAAACTGATACATGATTTGCAGCCCGCATGTTTAATCAGCAACAACCATCACCTTGCACCCATACCCGGTGAAGATTTTCAGGCTTTTGAAAAAGATCTGCCAGGCTCAAACACCACAGGATTTGGTGGGGCATCCGTTTCCACATTGCCATTAGAAACCTGCGAAACCATGAATGACAGCTGGGGTTTTAACATCACTGATAATGATTATAAATCTGTAAAAAATTTAATACAATACATGGTAAAAGCTGCTGCATACAATGCAAATTTTTTATTGAATGTGGGCCCAATGCCAAATGGTACTATGCAACAAGAATTTGTAGATACCCTAAAAATAATAGGGGATTGGATGCAGAAAAATGGTGCAGCAATTTATGGCACAAGTGGTAGCAATCTACCACCACAGGAATGGGGAGTCATAACTACCAAAGCAAATACATGGTTTGCACATATACTGAGCAAACCTCAGCAACCAGCTTATATTTTTATTCCGGAGCTAAGGCGTAAAGTTGTGAGCTGTAGCATATACAATGGCAAAATTCCTTTAAAAATAAAGCAATATAATGAAGGTGTATTTGTATATTTAGATGGAATAACTTTAGATACTATTGACACCATTTTAGAAATAAATTTTTCAAATTAAAATCAGGAAAATGAAGTTAAAACGGTATGCATTTTTAGTTATTGGTTGTTTGTCTTGCGGAGATAGCATTATAGCTCAAAACGATTTTAGTATGCTTGCTGATAAGTCAGAAGTGGAAATATATGAATGGCCTAAAGATCCATTGCTAAAAGAGAAATTAGCAGCATGGCAGGGTCAGAAATTTGGACTTTTAGCACAAATAGGTTTGTATTCTGAATTGGGTACTGTAGAGTCCTGGTGGCTATGTCCCGAAGAATGGGTAGATAGAAATGGATATGATGATAATTATAAATCTTAAAAGAATTAGTACAATTACTCATAAAGATTGTAGCAAAAGGGGTAATTTATTATTGGGCATAGGACCCAATGGCAAGTGTGAATTTGAACCCGCAGTGTATAAAACCTGCTAGCACTCTGCCATTGGTAGGAGACAAATGGAGAAGCCATTTATGAAACCACTCCAATTGAACCTTTTCTGGATGGACAATTGGCCTATACATCAAAAGAGTAAAATACACATTATGGAATTTATATGCCTGCAAAAAATGAAACAATATTGACTTCTAAACTATTTATTCAAACAACATTCAATGGTCATTTGAATGCTATCCTATTGGCATCAAAAGAAAAGTTGAGTACAAAAAAAGTAGCAGGAGGTATAAAAGTATCAATACCCGCATCTTTAAGAAAAATATTGGCACAGCAAGAAGCAATTGTTTTTAAAATCAGTGAATAAATAAATGGATGGAATGAAGTTGCGCTATTATTCAATAAGAGTAGTTTTGTTCAGAAAGTTCACTATAACAATAAAGTAAGAAAAATGAAACTCATTCGATTTGGTGAATCGGGAAAAGAAAAACCAGGTGTCATCATTGACTCAGCAATATATGATGTATCGTCCATTGTAGCAGATTATAATGAAGCTTTTTTTGAAGAAGATGGTATGTCCAAATTAAAAATGGCATTGGCTTCAAATCTTGTACTACCAGAGGTAGAAAATGACATCAGAATAGGTGCTCCAATTGCAAGGCCGTCAAAAATAATTTGCATTGGACTTAACTATGTAGATCATTGTAGGGAAACCAATGCTTCCATACCGGAAGAGCCAGTTATTTTTTTTAAATCGACAACTGCTTTATGTGGCCCAAATGACCATTTAATCATTCCCCGACAGGGGGATAAAACAGATTGGGAAGTGGAACTGGCATTTGTGATTGGAAAAAAAGCAAGCTATGTAAAAGAAGCAGATGCCATGAGCCATGTGGCAGGATATTGTCTGCACAATGATTATAGTGAAAGAGCTTTTCAGTTAGAGCGTGGAGGCCAATGGGCAAAAGGAAAAGGTTGCGATAGTTTTGCTCCCTTAGGACCATTTTTAGTAAGTCCGGATGAGATACCTGATGTAAATAATCTCCGCTTATGGCTGACAGTAAATGGCAAAATTTATCAGGATAGCAATACTTCCAATCTTATTTTTAAGATACCTTTTTTAGTACATTATCTCAGTCAATTTATGACATTGCTTCCGGGAGATGTTATCAGCACCGGCACGCCACCCGGTGTAGGTTTGGGTATAAAACCAGAACCGGTATATATCAAACCGGGTGATGTAATGGAGTTGGGCATAGAAGGATTGGGAACTAGCAAACAAGTGGCAATTTCTTATCAGGAATAAGAAAATTTGATTAAAAAAATTAATTTAAACCACATGCAAAAATTTTGTTTGGCCTTAGACTTAATAGATGAAGAGCAATCCATAGAAAAGTATAAAGCACATCATCAAGCAGTATGGCCGGAAGTTATAAAAAGCATTAAAGATTCTGGTATCATTGCTTTGGATATTTATCTTGTAGGCAATCGGCTATTTATGACAATTGAAGCAACTGATGATTTTAGTTTTGAAAAAAAATCAGCTATTGATTTATCCAATGAAAAAGTACAAGCATGGGAAAAATTAATGTGGAAATATCAGCAAGCTTTACCCGGTGCAAAACCAGGAGAAAAATGGATGTTAATGGAAAAAATATTTCAGCTATCATAGATCGATGAATGGATGAATAACATTATTTATACTATCAAAAAATATGCAGTATCTCATTAAATTTTTACTCTCTATTGTTGTTCTAATACAAGCCTCAAACGCACAGCAGGCATGGCCTTATAAAAATGCATCATTGCCAATAGAAGAAAGAGTAAAGGATTTATTAAGCCGTATGACGGCCGAAGAAAAATTTAGACAACTATTTATGGTGGCTGGTGATTTGGGGGATCAGCCGGAACAATTTAAGACCGGACTTTTTGGTTTTCAAGTAAATGCAACTGGTCAAGTAGAAAATGCTGCCAACCAAATGCTGCAGTATGCCAATGGAAGCAGCGTTATAGAGACTGCCAAAAAAATAAATGCACTTCAAAAATACTTTATTGAACAAACAAGATTGGGTATTCCAATAATTGCGTTTGATGAAGCACTACATGGTTTAGTGAGAGCAGAAGCCACAGCATTTCCACAGGCCATTGCATTAGCTTCCACCTGGGATACTGCTTTGATGAGCAAAGCTGCAACAGCCATTGCACAAGAATGTAAAATAAGAGGCATCAGACAAATATTATCTCCTGTATTAAATCTGGCTACAGATGTACGCTGGGGCAGGGTAGAAGAAACTTATGGTGAAGACCCGGTGCTTACAGCAGCTATGGGTGTTGCATTTGTACGTGCATTTGAAGACATGGGCATTGTAACCACACCAAAACATTTTATTCTCAATCATGGTGACGGTGGCCGAGATAGCTATCCTATTGATATCAACGAACGGTTATTAAATGAAACTTATTTTATTCCATTTAAAGCGGTCATTCAAAAGGCTGGTGCAAGAAGTATAATGACCGCTTACAATTCTTTGCAAGGTGCACCTTGCTCTGCTAATGACTGGCTGCTCAATCAACAATTAAAAAATAAATGGGGCTTTAATGGCTTTGTTATTTCTGATGCTGCAGCTGTGGGTGGTGCCAATGTTTTACACTTTACTGCAAAAGATTATAAAGATGCCGGTAAGCAATCTATAGAAAATGGTTTGGATGTAATATTTCAAGTGTCATTTGATAGCTATTCTTTATTTGCTCCACCATTTTTAGATCAATCTGTCCATCAGGAAAAAATAGATAGTGCAGTAGCAAGAGTGCTGCGCATAAAATTTGAATTGGGATTATTTGAGCATCCTTATATAGCTATTCCAAATCAAGATATGGACTCCATGTT
>CALAGJ010000070.1 GCA_937892395.1 uncultured Parafilimonas sp. | reverse complement strand
CTTTTAATGTATGGGCCCTGGGTTCGAGTCCCAGCGGGATCACAAAAAAAGCGGCAAATGCCGCTTTTTTTAATTTATAATAATCTTCATTCCGTATCCCACTTACTGTATCACTACTCTTTGAATAATTTTTTCTCCAAGTTCTTCATTCATTCTTAATTCAATCAACTCCTTTTGATACATCAGTTCATTCTTCAAAGCTGCCACGTTTGTAGTAATAAAAAGTGTATCGCCAATAATTTGTATGCTTTGAGTATATGATGCTATGGCATGGCCCATTAATTGTAGCCAAATATCTTCCACCCGAGCATTTCTAATACCATTGCCAAGTCTGCTCTTAGCCAATAATTGCCGAATGGCTTCACCTATTTGCATTTGAGCCATATCCTATTGATCTGTACTTTTATTTTTCAATTTATCTTTAAACACCTTTTCAAACTTTTCCACTTTTGGTTGTATCACCAATCTGCAATAAGGAGCATTCCCATTGTTTCTATAATACTCCTGATGGTAATTTTCAGCAGTGTAAAATGTGGTAAACTGCTCCAGGGTAGTTACAATTGGATGATCATAAGCCTGCTGTTTATTGAGCTCGGCTATATAGGACGCTGTGGTTTCCTTTTGCTTTTGGGTATGATAAAACACAACACTGCGGTACTGTGTACCCACATCATTTCCTTGTCTGTTTAATGTAGTAGGGTCATGTGTTTGCCAAAATACCTCCAACAGTTCATCAAAGCTGATTTTTTGTGGATCAAAAATAACCTGGCAACACTCTGCATGTCCTGTTGTACCAGTACAAACTTCTGAGTAAGTTGGATTAGGTACTGTGCCACCACTATACCCACTTCTTACTTTTAAAACACCTTCTAATTGTTCAAATACTGCTTCCGTGCACCAAAAGCATCCCGTACCAAATGTGGCCGTATCAGTCTGTCCCATATAATTTATTCTATCTGTATCTGCCGTGTTCAAATGCTGAGTTGTACGCTCCGCACACGATGAAAAAGAAAATAATCCAACCAAAAGTACCAACGAGCTGTTCATAAAAATGTTATTATTCCTTTCAGGAAAAAATTTTGTTTTAAATAATTTTACTATCAAAAATTAGATACAAATCTGATTTATTCCTTACTAAATTATATAATGATGATGACATTTTAACAAAAACATTTTTTTATCTCAGCATCTGTGGCCAAAAGTCTGTTATAACACTCCATCTATTAATATGTTCTTATTTTAATTAAAATGAACGGTCATTAATTTTTTAGTAAAATATTTTTTGTTTCAGTATAGTCATCGTGCTTCAATTGCATTATATACAATCCATTATTCCATTTTGAGCATTCCACTTTTATTGTGTTTTTATTTTCATCAATGACTGTGTGATATACTGTGATGCCCATAGTATTTTGTATCTCTACATCAATAGGCATTTTGTGTGGCTTAATGCTTAGGTAAAAGTAGCTGGAAGCAGGTTGAGGATAAACTTGCACAATAAAGTTTTCATCGGCTTTTTTCTGATTTGAAGTAGGGGGTTTTGCTGGCAATTTAATCCTATAGATTCCTCTACCATAAGTGCCAGCATAAAGTGTTCGGGAGTTCACAGCAAAGTTTAAACCGAGTGTAACTACTGCGGGCATTTGTGTGCCCAACCTATTCCAATTTTTCCCTTTATTCAGACTGTAATAAACCCCGATATCTGTTGCAAGATAAAGCACATTTGCATTTAAAGGATCTGTCTCTAGATCATTCACAGGTATCTGGGGCAAATCATTAGAAATTCTTTCCCAGGTAGTGCCGCCATTTACAGTTCGATAAAAATGTGCATCTGTAAATCCATATCTATAACCACTAAATCCTATATAAGCTATTTCAGGATTTACTCTATCCACTTTTATAAAAGTGCACCAAAAACCGGGCAATCCTGCGGAAACATCAGTCCAGGTACTGCCACCATTTTTGGTGATGTATGCTCGGCCATCATCACTACCCGTATAGATATATTGATTATTGGTGGGTGATATTGCAAAGGCGGAAATTGTACCATAAACACCGCCACCGCTACCATTGGTTAAGTCGCCACTTATTGCATTCCATTTACTTTGAGCTGTATCATATTTGTACAATTTATTTGTACCGAAATACCTGATAGAAGGTTTTATAGGATCCAATCGTATAGGGCATTTCCAGCCTTTTCTATCTGTAGATGCTATACCATTTGAAGTAATATTTAAGCCTCCATACTGAGATGAATATGTTTGTACCCTTGTGCCACCATGCACCCTTATTTGCACGCCATCTCCACCACCAAATAATTGCCAGCTATCTGCAATTTGTGTGGTAGTACTTGCAAAATTATTATCCTGAAATCCTGCACTCACATACTGTTCATCAGTCTTATAAATATCAATAGAAGTACTGATTTAATCACCCCAAAATAAATACTATTATGATTAGCAAAATC
>CALAGJ010000069.1 GCA_937892395.1 uncultured Parafilimonas sp. | reverse complement strand
ATGATATAGCATCTCTCATTCGTGAATTGCTATTGGAATCTGTGCCCGGAATTGAAGAAAAATTTAGTTTTAAGGTACCCTTTTATCACTATTACGGCATGTTTTGTTATATTAATAAAACAAAACAAGGAATTGAACTCAATTTTTGCCGAGGTAAGGACCTCACCATAGCATGGCCTCAACTTCAAATGAAAGAAAGGATAATGGTAGCAGGTATTAGTTTTGAAAAATTTGCTGATCTAAGAAAATACAATATTAAAGCCATCATAGCAGGTGCGGCAGCTTGGCAGGTGGAGGCATCAAAACAAAAAATTTCTTTGGTGAGAAAAAACAAAAAATGATTAACCATTTTTTTAAATTGCTACCTATACATTTGTACGATGATGAGAGGATTTTTGGTAGTTTTCATAGTTGCATTTTTTGCTTTTTTTGTATGGTGGGGTTGTAATAATCCCAAGCCAAATCTCCCACCCTCTGAAACAGAAATAACCACAACACCATTAATACCATATCAAATCATCAAAGTATATCCACACGATACCTCCTCTTACACTCAAGGCTTGGAATTGGTAAATGGCAATTTTATAGAAAGCAGCGGTAGAAATGGCTTTAGCAAATTGGCTTATGTAAATATTGCTAATGGAAAGCCCGGAAAAAGTATTGATCTGGGCGATGAAATATTTGCCGAAGGCACTACAATCTTTAAAAAAAATGTTTACCAGTTAACATGGTTGAACAATGTTGTGTATGTATATGATCCAGTATCTCTACAACAAAAAGCAAGTTTCAATTGGCCCTATCAGGGGTGGGGTATAACCAATAATGGACAGGAATTAATAGTGAGTACGGGTAGTAGTAATTTATATTTTACCAATGATAGTTTAAGGGTACTACGCATTACAGGCGTTACGGATGAATATGGCCCTGTACCGGCTTTGAATGAATTGGAATATATCAATGGATTTGTATATGCAAACCAATATGAAACAAATTATATTTTAAAGATAGACCCCGAGAGTGGCAAAGTAGTTGGGAAAATGGATATGAGTGGCTTGCTTGAAAAAAGTGGTATGAACTATGACCCTCAAAATTATACGCTCCAATCTGGCAATGTATTAAATGGAATTGCATTTGATAGCACAAAACAAACACTTTATATTACAGGTAAGCTTTGGCCTGCCTTATTTGAAATTAAATTAACTCCATAAACAGATGAGAAAAAAGTACAGGATTCTACTCTTTGCAGTGTTGGCAATTGTGTTAATTGGTGGATATATCATTTATTCAAATCCCTTGGCGAAAAGATGGTTTGTAAATAAGATATCTTTTAAAGAAACCAAGCACAATGAAAAATTCGATATGACCACCTATAGTGGTCATGTTATTAAGGACATCAGCTTTGCTGAAAATGTAAAGACATATGACAACAAATCTGAAAATTTACAATTGGATATTTATTTACCGGAAGATGCAGATACCTCTAAGCAATATCCTTTAGTACTTTGTATTCACAGTGGTGGATTTTTGGTAGGCAATAAAGAACAAACAGCTAATTTATGCGCTGGGTTTGCCAAAAGTGGATTTGTAGCGGCTACTTTAAATTATAGATTGGGTTGGGGGAAAGACCGCAGTTTAGCTTGCAATGGAGATTCATTAGAATTAAAGAAAGCTATTTATAGAGCAGTACAGGATACAAAAGCATCCTTAAGATTTTTAGTACATAATGCCCATCAATATTCGATTGATACCAATTGGATTTTTGTTCAGGGGGCAAGTGCCGGTGCAGTTACCACCTTGCATACTGCATTTATGAAGCAAAACAATATTGAAAAATTTTTACCAAAAAATGTGGTGGAAAGTTTTGGCAGTATTGATAATAGCGGAAACAATTTGACTGACCATTTTACAATAAGAGCAATTTGTAATTGTTGGGGTTCATTTTGTGATGTAAACCTCATCGACTCATCCAATGCCTTACCGGGTATATTTTTTCATGGGGCAATGGATAAGGTAACGCCATTTGAAAAAGGTAATGTGTATTCCTGCGATAAATTTATGACAGCATATGGTAGTAAATCTATCTATGATAAACTACAGCAATTACAAGTACCAGCCATTGCACATTTCGAGAAGGATATGGGTCATAACTTGGCCAAAGAATTGTTTTATATGGAAAATGCCATCTGTTTTTTCAAGAAAATTGTAAATAAGGATACGATTACATCAGCTGTGTATAACACAACAGAGACATCCTGTGGTGAATAAATTATACCCATTTTGTGTATTTGGCATAATTGTATATACCTATAAACTAAATATTAAATCATTAACACTAAAATCGTTTTAAAATGAGAAAAAATTATCTAAAGCTATTTGCATCAGTTTTATTTCTTACAATAATTATTGCATCCTGTAATCAGATTTTAAATCCTGGTCAAGGAGGTGGCGGACCTCGTGGCGGCGGTGGCGGCGGACCACGTGGGGGAGGAGGAAATCATGGTGGTGGCGGTGGTCCACGCGGAGGTGGTGGTGGAATTTCAAATGAAAATGGATCAGATCCAAATGATTTTTTTGATATGACCGCATATTCTGGCCAAATAATCAGGGATATCACTTATGCTACCGGAGTCAAGACCTATCAAGGTACAGTTGAAAACTTAAATTTAGATATTTATATGCCAGAGAATCCTACAGCAGGAAAGAAATATCCTCTTGTATTATTTGCTCACGGAGGTGGTTTTTTAGTTGGGGATAAAAAAACCTCAAAAGGTTTTTGTGCTGGCTATGCCAACAGTGGATATGTGGCAGCTACAATAAATTATCGTTTAGGTTGGGAAAAGGATCGCACTGTACTATGTAGTGGTGATTCTTTAGAAGCAAAACAAGCCATCTATAGAGCTATACAAGATGCAAGAGCGGCATTGCGTTTTTTGGTACACCATGCCAATGAATATTCAATAGATACCAATTGGATTTTCATTACTGGTCCAAGTGCAGGAGGAGCTATTACCATGCAAACCACCTACCTTACTCAAGAATCTGCAGATGGATTTCTGCCGGGTGCTAGGTCTTCACTCGGATATTTAGACAAGAGTGGCAATAACTTAACTGATAAATTTACAATAAAAGGTTGTGCAAATTTATGGGGTGGCATAGGCGATATCCAGCTTATAAATAGTTCAACTGCAGTTCCATGTATCTGTTATCATGGCATGAAAGATTTAGTAAGTCCATTTGAGTATAATAATATGTACACATGCGAATTGTTTCTAAAAATTTATGGTAGTAAAGCAATATATGACAGGCTGAAGTCACTTGGTGTACCCACAATAGCACATATAGATCCAATGGGTGGACATGGAGTATATGGACAAAATTTTATTCTCGAAAATACCATCTGCTTTTTTAATAAAATAGTGCAAAAACAAAAAATAGAATCTCAATACCTTACAACGGAAGTAAGTTCCTGTAAGTAAACAATTGTTTTCTGAGCATAAAAGCTGAATCATTCAATATGGTTCAGCTTTTTTTTGGCATATTAATATTCATTTTGAATTCATGCTCAAAATTTAATTGGCTTTATGAAAAATCCACAATTCCTTCACTCATATTGAGCCAAAAAAAAACTGCCTCAAGGCTGAGGCAGTTATCGTATCAACTTACAAATATTTAATGCTATTCAAACTTTAGATCAAGACCCAAACCTCTCAGTTCGTGTACTAACACATTAAATGATTCAGGTACACCGGCACGTGGCACATTGTCTCCTTTCACTATAGACTCATAAGTTTTTGCACGACCTATGATATCATCAGATTTAATTGTTAGCAATTCCTGAAGGATATTTGAAGCACCATAAGCTTCCAGTGCCCATACTTCCATTTCTCCAAAACGCTGACCACCAAATTGTGCTTTACCACCCAAAGGCTGCTGCGTAATTAAACTATATGGTCCTATAGAGCGGGCATGCATCTTATCATCTACCATGTGATGCAGTTTAAGCATGTAGATTACACCCACAGTTGCTTTCTGGTCAAATCTTTCACCCGTTTCACCATCATAAAGATAAGTATGACCCATGGCAGGTATGCCCGCATCTTTACAGTAGTTTGAAATATCTTCTACGGATGCACCATCAAAAATTGGTGTAGCAAAACGTACTCCCAATTTCTTACCTGTCCAACCCAAAATTGTTTCATAAATCTGACCCAGATTCATACGACTTGGTACACCCAAAGGATTGAGAACAATATCTACCGGTGTGCCATCTTCCAAAAACGGCATGTCCTCTGCACGTACTATTTTGGCTACAATTCCCTTGTTACCATGACGACCAGCCATTTTATCTCCTACTTTCAATTTACGTTTTACGGCAAGAAATACTTTAGCCAATTTTAATACACCAGCAGGCAATTCATCTCCAATAGATATATTAAATTTCTCTCTCTTATAACGACCTAATTCTTCATTATACTTAATAGTATAGTTGTGTAGTAGAATATTGATATATTCATTTGTTTCGGCATCTGCTGTCCATCCAAGTGGGTTTACACTTTGAAAGTCAATAGCAGCAATATTTTTTGGATTAAACTTTACACCTCTACCTACCAATACTTCTCCAAATGTGTTTGTAACACCAGATGATGTTTGATCTTTTAAGAGAATATTTAATTTCTCAAGCAATACTTCATTGATAGCAGCTTCATTCTTTTCATGAATCTTCTCCGTTTTTTCAAGAAGTGCTTTCTCTCTTACTTTACTGCTCTTATCTTTTTTAGTACGTTGGAATAGTTTTTTATCAATAACTACGCCTTCTACACCATTTGGTGCTTTGAGCGAAGCGTCTTTTGCATCTCCTGCTTTATCCCCAAAGATGGCACGCAACAGTTTTTCTTCCGGAGTAGGATCACTTTCGCCTTTTGGTGTAATTTTTCCAATCAAAATATCTCCTTCTCTTACTGGTGCTCCTATTCGTATGATACCATATTCATCCAAATCTTTTGTAGCTTCTTCTGATACATTCGGAATATCTGGAGTAAGCTCTTCTTCACCCAGCTTCGTATCCCTTACTTCTAATTCAAATTCATCAATATGTATTGAAGTGAAGATATCATCTCTAACCACTTTTTCATTGATTACGATGGCATCTTCAAAGTTATAACCTTTCCAAGGCATAAATGCTACAACCAAATTGCGACCTAAAGCAAGTTCACCATCCTTTGTTGCATAACCCTCTGTAAGGAAATCACCTTTTTTCAAAATTTGGCCCTTCTTTACGGCAGGTCTAAGTATGATAGAAGTGGATTGGTTAGTCTTAATAAATTTAGTGAGGCGATATACAATTAAATCATCGTGGAAACTGGCTACACGATCTTTGTCATTTCGCTCATAGCGTACATGTATTTCCCTGCTATCTACAAATTCAACAACACCATCACCCTCTGCATGTATCTGTATTCTTGCATCTCTTGCAGCTTTGCCTTCCAGACCGGTACCAACTATTGGTGCTTCTGGTCGAATAAGTGGCACAGCCTGCCGTTGCATGTTTGAGCCCATCAATGCACGGTTGGCATCATCATGTTCCAAAAATGGTATTAGAGATGCACTTAAACCTACAATCTGGTTTGGAGCTACGTCCATGTATTCTACATCATTCCTTTCTAATATGGGGAAGTCACCCGTTTGACGGCTTACAATCCTATCGTCAATAAAATTGCCTTTTTCATCCAATATGGAATTACTCTGTGCAATCTTTGCTTCGTCTTCTTCTTCTGCACTTAGAAATGTGAGCTTCTTCATATCTACAGAACCTTCTTTTACCTTGCGGTAAGGTGTTTCTATGAAGCCCATATCATTGATACGTGCATGCACGCAAAGTGTAGATATCAATCCGATGTTTGGACCTTCCGGTGTTTCTATGGTACACAATCTTCCATAGTGGGAATAGTGTACGTCCCTTACTTCAAAACCCGCTCTCTCTCTGCTTAAACCGCCTGGGCCTAAGGCTGAAATACGACGTTTGTGTGTAATTTCAGAAAGTGGATTGGTTTGATCCAAAAACTGTGATAGCTGGGATGTACCAAAGAAGCTATTGATAACTGAACTTAGTGTACGGGCATTAATCAAATCTACCGGAGTAAATACTTCATTATCCCTTACATTCATTCTCTCTCTAATGGTACGAGCCATACGTGCCAAACCAATTCCAAACTGAGCATATAATTGCTCGCCAACTGTACGTACTCTCCGATTGCTCAGGTGATCAATGTCATCAACCTCAGCTTTACTATTGGTAAGGCGTACTAAATATTTAATGATTTCAATGATATCATCACGTGTCAATACACGTTTTAAAGATTCTTGTATAACACCAAGTTTGCGATTGATTTTATATCGACCTACTTCACCAAGATCATATCTTTTATCGCTAAAGAATAATTTGTCAATGATACCACGAGCTGTTTCGTTATCAGGAGCATCAGCACCACGCAATTGGCGGTATATATGCTGTACTGCTTCTAATTCATTGTTTGAAGTATCCTTATTGAGTGTATTATAAATAATGGTATAATCTCCACCTACTTCTTCTTTTTGGATAAAGACACTTTTGATTTCCATATCGCAAATCATCTCGATATTATCTTCATCCAGCACCGTATCACGCTCTAAAATAATTTCATTTCTCTCAATGCTTACCACTTCGCCACTATCTTCATCCACAAAATCTTCCACCCATGAACGAAGCACCCTTGCTGCCAACCGACTGCCGACGTATTGATTGGTTAAAACTTCTTTATCAACAACTATTTCATCGGCCATTCCAAATAATTCCAGAATGTCTTTATCAGATTCATACCCGATGGCACGAAGTAATGTAGTAACCGGAAATTTTTTCTTCCGGTCAATGTAAGCATACATTACGTTATTGATATCTGTGGCAAATTCCATCCAAGCTCCTTTGAAAGGAATAACTCGAGCAGAATAAATTTTAGAACCATTTGGGTGAACACTTTGCCCAAAAAACACACCAGGAGAGCGGTGTAATTGGCTTACCACCACACGCTCTGCGCCATTAATTACAAAAGTGGCACGTGGAGTCATGTAGGGAAGATTTCCAAGAAATACATCCTGTACGATGGTTTGAAAATCAACGTGCTCTTCGTCATTACAACTCAAACGAAGCTTAGCCTTAAGTGGTACTGCATAGCTTAATCCACGCTCCATACATTCTTCAATAGAATAACGGGGAGGGTCAATGTAGTAATCCAGAAACTCAAGTACAAATATGTTTCTTGTGTCTGTAATGGGAAAATTTTCTCTAAACACTTTAAAGAGACCTTCATTGTTTCTTTTGTCAGGAGTAGTTTCCAACTGGAAAAACTCCTTGAAGGATTCTAACTGAATATCTAACAAATCGGGAGCCTCTGCCAGGTGCTTTGTTTTTGCAAAGTTGTGCCTGTTTTGTACCGTGGTTGACGCCATAGAATTTATTCCTGTATTTTTTGGAGTATGCCGGAGAGTTAGCTAACCTGCTGGTAATTAAACAGTTAAAAAATAATTTATTGCTTAGATGCCTGCTTGTTGCCCCCTACCCCGAAATAAAAGGACGGCAAAAGTAGCGTAATGCACTTAAAGGAACAAAGAATTTTTAGGGCAAATATGTTAAGGCTAGGTAATTGAGGATGGCCTTATGATTTTTTCTTTGTGGCCACTGGCGTGGAAGGGAGTAGCGACATCAGAAAAACAATAGCTGCAAATATGGGCAATAAATATAAGGCCCATTGCTTTTCCGGACATTCGCCCATGAAGCAGGTGCTTACAATGATATAATTTCTAATGGCCCAAGCCAGATTTATTGCAGTAAAAAAAACATTGCTTCTTTTGGCCCAAGTAAAAGGCAATGCAAATAATACTACAGATATAGCTATAAACCACATATGAATCATACCCGGGCGGCCAAAGCGTGTGCCTTCGGATTGAAAACCCGTAACAATAATATCCTTATGCGGAATGATGACCCAGGTTTGAAAACAAAGCCAGATTAAAACAAGGCCGAAGAAAATACCAACGTATTGTGAATATTTCATATTTCTTGAAAAGAAGGAGACCTGAAGGTATAGCCTTACAGGTCTCCTTGGAGGTACCGAGCAGATTCAAACTGCTGTACAAGGTTTTGCAGACCTCTGCCTGATCACTCGGCCACAGTACCAGAGGTTGCGAAAGTAATGGCCGGAAGCCAAAATAGAAAATTCTTTTTAAGAATAATATTCCATTTTCAAAAATTCAAGGACTTTATGGGGCTTGCAATTCTCATTTAGTAAGGAGTAATAAAAATATTTGACGTATACAATCCTCATTTTTCAACATGTAATTTTCTCTTATAAACTTTATATTGTTTCTTACTCCTTCAGCATTTTTCCCTTTACCCTTTCTTCAATTTTACCTACAATAATGAGACTATAAATTCCTGGCTGCAACGCTGCAGTTTGTATTCTCATTATTGTTGTATTGTTGCCTACAATTTTTGTACCCTGCCTGTTTGTATCTGTTGTATCTCAACTATTTTAATTGTAAAACCCTTTTCAATATTTAAAACATTACTTACAGGATTTGGCCATATTTTAATACTTTT
>CALAGJ010000068.1 GCA_937892395.1 uncultured Parafilimonas sp. | reverse complement strand
CGTCTATTGGCCTTTAAAATGGCACATTTCTTCTTATTCTTGCACTTTTAAAATTTGTTTTTAGACAGACTGACGTTAGTCAGAATTTTATGGGACAGTGCTACTACTATAAGCAATGAGCGAAAACAAACGACATAGAACCAAATTTTACTCACGAGAGGACATGTCAGGCGGACATCAATTAAGTAAAGCGGAGAGCTTACTTAATACTTTCAACGCAGACTCTGACTTTGGTTTAATTGACTTAATAGAATTTTACAATATCAAATTATATTTTGACAACAATCTATTTTTGACGACTTGGGACGAAAATCAAAAGACCTTATATAAAGAGAATGTTGAAGTAGCTTACAATCAACTGAAAGAAAGAATCCTCAAAATTTCCGATGAATCCTTGGAGCAAGAGTTATCAACGCTTGACTACAACTACTATGAGGACTACTGGCATTTGTTGAATAACCTAAACAGTTTAAAGAACATATCTGACACAGCTTTGTCAAACGTTTTGGAAAAGCACCCAAGACAAATTAGACACATACTCAAAGAAAAAAAGGTTGTAGATAAGTATGACAAGACAATTAAGAGTTTCCTAATTTCATATTCTGACAGTGCGGAAATTCTTTTATCAAGCATAGAAGAAAAAGATAACTTCGGCAGAAAGGAAAAAAATCATTTCCCCAAAAGTTTAAGCCTTCCTGACAAGGAATCAATTATCAATTCCTACTTGGATAGTGCAGACCCAAATCTCAATTATGTTAGGCTAATTGAAAACTCAAGAGATACAAACGAGTTTAAGCTAAACCCCAAAACACGACTAAAGGCAAAAAAGAAATCACAAGAATTAAACGATAAAGTTCTTCAAAACGGACATACTTGGAATGTAGGGGTTGGGGTAACATTTAATAAAGACCAAAAAGAGCCATTCAAATTTAAAACTGAAGGAACAACATTTGAGGCATCATACAGCGAAAGTTTTCTTGATTTATTACCTACAGATTTAGACCTCTTTCTGGTTTTCAAATATCTCTTCTTCTACACAGACGAAAAGAACCTAATCGCATTAGTAAGTAGGCAAAGTGAATTAGATGTTCTTGAACGAACATTTATGAAATCTAAAAATGAGTATGAAATAGGCTTCTCATTTTTCAGAAAAGAGAATTTATCCAATCTACAGTTGTATATCTACGAAGACTACTTGAAACGAAAAGGAAGAAGCTTAGAATCAATAATTCATTCCTTCGTAGGATTTTTAAACGAGAGAATTTCACCAAACAAGATTGCATTTCAATTACCATCAAGTGAATCAAATTATTTAGAAAAAATCCGAACTCTTACACCGGACTTTGAATTTTTACTAAAGCAATACAAATTGCTTGTAGATGAAAAGAGTATTGACCTTGAACTTATTCAAATCAGCTCTGCCCCAATTAGAATTAGTGAAATCTACAGTAACAAGTCGAAAAAATATATCTACTCGGAGGACAACTTAATTCTACAATTAAAATACTTATTCTTCTCAGACCAAAGTCACTTATATTATGTCAAACATTTTGAGAATAAATATCACTGTTTGTTTGACCTGATAACAAATGAGAATGTGAAATTTGAGTATTTTGAAAACTACCAAAGAGAGACCATTCAAAGCCTAATAAATGACGGCTATCTAAAACTAAGCAATGACGACTATGTGACGTTGAACAAGGATATTATGATTTACTTAATTGGGGAATTACATCAGAAAGAAGTCCTTAACTATTGGAGTTATCCTTTGCCATGCAGGACAGTTATTGACGAATTGATTGACCGAAAACTTGTGATTACTGAAAACACATTGTTCTCAAGACAAGAAAGAAATTATTTTAATTTTTACCTCAACAAAAAGGAGTTTACCAACGGCTACGACCTAAGAAATAAATATTTACACGGGACAAATACGTTTTCAGAAAAGGAACACGAATTTGATTACCATAGACTTCTAAAAATTATCATTCTAACCCTTTTAAAAATACATGACGACATTACAACGGTCTGAAAGAAAAACTACCGCTAACAAGGGTAACCGTTGCACATCTACAATTTCAGAAAAAAGATTATAACAGTTTGCTGCTTAAAGGGTCTTTAGGGCTCAATTCAGCTTGTCTATTTTCATTGGAGATGGATTGAGTGTAAAAAACAGTTGGCTTAAAATGGCTCTTATTTGATTTTGGAGATGCATATATTTATTCGACAAAGCCTTTTCTAATGGCTTTGCTTCTACCATCACTTTTGTGTTTACTTTTTTATTTATAAAGTGCAGGTATTTTTTGAGGTTATAGGTAAGGGCTGCCATCAATACATGTTTGTTGGCGCCTTCTATGCCTCTTGTGTTTACCCTTCGCATACAATGATAGTTGATTAATGTGCCTAATACTGGTCGTTTTTTTTATTTAAGTAAGGATTATGCCAAGATGATAAAGCTATATACTATTGCTTGTAGATGACACAATGATGTGGAGAATATTTTTGAAGCAACATAGGCATTTGGCCTATTCTTTTTTCTTGGATACATATTCCTAGAGTTATAACAACTTTAAAGAAAAAAGTATTGTACTTTTTTGCAAGAAATATTTACCACCTAATAACCCGCCACGCTATCATCACCCCTTATGTCTGCAGCAGTTTCTTTTCTACCATTTTTAAATAAAATAAGCTCTACTCTTCCTATGGGCTCTCTCTGATGAAAGCTATAGCCCATCTTTTTGAGTTGCTCCATAGTATGACTATCAAAATTTTTTTCTACAAAAACTTCATCAGGCAGCCATTGGTGATGAAATTTTGGACTTGCTATAGCATCTGCTGCATTCATTCCAAAGTCTATAACATTAATAATGGTTTGAAAAACTGAGGTGGGTATAGTAGTGCCACCAGGAGAACCTACCACCATAAAAGGTGCATTGTTTTTTAAAACTATGGTGGGTGTCATACTACTGAGCATTCGCTTGCCCGGTGCTATTGCATTTGCCTCGCCGCCTACTGCACCATATAAATTTGGTACACCGGGTTTTATACTAAAATCATCCATTTCATCATTCAGTATAAAGCCGGCGCCACTTACTACTGTATGGCTTCCATAAGAATCATTGATTGTGGTGGTTATGGTTACTACATTGCCTTCTTCATCTGCAATGCTGATATGCGTTGTTTCCTCACTTTCATGAGGAATATTGCCTGCTGACAATGATGCACTTGGAGTAGGCTCAACGGGTGAATAATTCAGCATACGATTGTTTATATATTCATCGCTTGTAAGGGTAGATACAGGCACTTTCCAGAACTCAGGATCACCTATATGCTCTGCCCTGTCTGCATAAGCCCTTCGTTCTGCTTCTATCATCAGTTGCACACTTTCCCTACTTTGAAATCCATAAATTTTCATGGGATAAGGTTCTACCATTTTCAACATTTGCGCCAGCAAAATTCCTCCACTACTTGGGGGTGGAAAGGCAACGATCGTATGCGATTTATAATCAAACAATAAAGGGGTTCTTTGTTTTACAGTATAATTTTTGAGGTCTGTTTCATTCATTATTCCGCCACCTCTTTGCATTTCTGCTACAATCATTTTGGCGGTTTCTCCTTCATAAAATCCTGCTAATCCATTGTCTCGTATGCGCTTGAGCGTGGCTGCCAGTTCGGGTTGAAAAAGTGTATCCCCTGCTTTCCAAAGTGCTTGTTTTACAAATGGAGTAGGCATGGTATTGTATGCTAAAAAATCAACACGCTCTGCATTGAGGTTGTTGGCTTCTCGGTCTGTTAATACAAATCCGAATTCGGCTAAATCAATAGCGGGTTGTATAAGCCGGGCAAATGGAAGTTTTCCAAATTTTGCGGTAGCAAAAAACCCTGCTACACTGCCGGGTACACCAACAGATAAATGCCCTCTTTCGCTGTTGATATTTTGTGGATGGCCCGCACTATCCAAATACATATCTCTTTCCGCTCTTTCCGGAGCTGTTTCTCTAAAATCTAATGCCACTAATAGTCCATCTTTTTTTCTGCCGAGTAAAAATCCACCTCCACCAATATTGCCGGCATTGGGATATACCACTGCCAATGCTAATTCTACGGCCACACCTGCATCAAAAGCATTGCCACCTTGCTGGAGTATGACCCCGCCAATTTTTGCAGCTAAGGGATGTGCACAAGCCACGGATGCTTTTGAAAAAACTGCCTGTTTTACTCCGTTAAACTGGTAAGGGTTTACTTCTCTGCCTGCACCTACAATTTTATAGGATGGTTGTGCAAAAGCAGCAATAGAAATAATGGTAGATAGAAATACTAAGCATCTTTTCATAGCGACAAATATATGACTTATGGCATCTTTATAAAGATAACCAAAATTGCCAATTACTTATCATTTCTTTCAACAATTTGAAGGACCTGTTGGAACATGGTATCACCAAATTGTATAAAATGATTTTGCTTTTCTCTTCTACACCATGTACGCTGCCGTTTGGCATATTGCTTAGTGTGTGTAATGATTTTTTCAGTAGCTTGCTCCACGGTTGTGCTTCCATCTATGTACTCAAATATTTCTTTGTAACCCACTGTTTGCAGTGCATTCAAATTTCTATATGGCAATAGGTTTTTTACTTCTGCTACCAGGCCTGATGAAAGCATCTGCGCTGTGCGATTGATTATTTTTTGTGTGAGTATATCCACCGGTATGTCTATACAAATTTGTAGTATATTAAATGGTCTGTCTATACTTTTTTTCTGTTGAAACGTGGTGATTGACTTGCCTGTGGCACGCATTACTTCTAAAGCACGCATAAGGCGCTGTGGGTTTTGTATAGCACCTATATTCCAAAATAACGGATCTTCTTTTTGTATGGCTTGTTGCAAAAAAAGGAGTCCATTTTTTTTATATTCTTCTATTATGCTAGAGCGTATGGATTGATGTATGGCGGGTATTTCATCAAGGCCATAGCAAAATGCATGGATGTATAGGCCGGTGCCGCCGGCCATAATAATCGTATCCTTTTCTTGAAATAAGTCATTCGTTTTTTGAATGGCATATTCTTCAAAGGTTTTTGCTGTTACATTTTCATTGAGGCTATGACTGGCTATGAAAAAATGAGGAGCAGCATGAAGTTCCTCTATGCTTGGCCTTGCTACTCCAATATTTAATTCTTTATAGCATTGTCTTGAATCTGCGGATATGATTGAGGTATTGAAATATTGTGCAAGTTGGATGGCTAATGCGGTTTTGCCGGAGGCTGTAGGCCCGGAAATGATGATTACTGTTTTGGACTGTTGATGCATGTACGATGCAAATAAAAGTAATGCGCATCTTATTTGAGGATTGAATGAAGTAATAGACTTGATGGCTGTAGTGGAGTCGGTTCGTGTGCATGTTATCCATGATGAAATGTGATTAATCACAAAGGCCCGCCGCAGGCGGGCCTTTGTGGCTTTGTAAACAGCATTTAGGAACAAAAAATTAATACAAAGTGTGACCAGAAAAAAACTCCCACCTGACAAGTAAAAACAGCAATATGAAAAACAAACAGATAAATTTTTAGTAATAAAACAAACCTGTATTCTTATTGCCATACAAACGAATATAAAATAACAATATTTAGTATTTAACCTCAAAAGGTGTAAGTAATTTTAGGAGTCGCTACCCAGCACGAAGGAGTCGTTAAGTAATTTTAGGAAGGGGCAATCTCCGCTTTAATCATTGCCCGTAGGGCGAAAAATCTTCTTTTCTTATGTATTATATTTTTGAGGGGTTTGTGGTGGCGGGGACTACAATGGATAGTATGACGGAAATGGTAGTGCAAATTTTCTCCGTTTTAATCATTGCCCGTAGGGCGAAAAAATGTTTTCTGATGCTTGATGGTTTGGGTTTTGATATCTAAAAAATGGCTAATGAGTTTTTACTTGGTTCTTTGGGATACGAATAATAGAAGATTCTATTGACCCAGTCCTAAACTATTTTACCATTTTAAAAGCTTGATCCGCTCCTTGAAATTTTGCTTGGCATGAAATGAGGCAACCGCATGACTTTAACCACAAAACCCCATCTTTGCGCCATTCAATTTTTATTATGAAGCTTGCTACAAAATATATACATGCCGGGGCTGAACCCGATGCCAGTACGGGTGCTATTATGACACCTATTTTTCAAACCTCCACCTTTACGCAAGAGGCTCCGGGAAAACACAAAGGCTATGAATACGCCAGAAGTCAAAACCCTACGCGGTTTGCATTGGAAAGGGCTTACGCCGCTTTGGAAAATGCCGAGCATGCACTTGCTTTTAGCAGTGGAGTGGCAGCTACTGATGCTGTGCTAAAACTGCTGAAACCGGGTGATGAAATTCTGGCTGCTAATGATATGTATGGTGGTACCTACAGACTGTTTAGTAAAATTTTTGAAAAATTTGGATTGAAGTTTACTTATATCAATACCACAGATATTGAGGAAGTAAAAGCTGCCATATCTGAGCATACAAAATTGGTGTGGTTGGAAACGCCTACTAACCCACTCATGAACATAACAGATATAGCAGCAGTGGCGGCGCTTACAAAAGCGCATCAAATACTGCTGTGTGTGGATAATACTTTTGCATCTCCATTTCTGCAAAACCCCCTGGATCTGGGTGCCGATATTGTAATGCATAGTGCCACAAAATACTTGGGTGGTCATAGTGATGTAATACAGGGCTGCTTGATGATGAATGATAAGGCACTGCGTGATGAATTGTATTTTATACAAAAAAGTTGTGGTGCTGTGCCCGGTCCACAGGATTGTTTTTTAGTGCTTCGTGGCATTAAGACCCTGCACCTGCGTATGGAGCGCCATTGCGAAAATGGTATTCGCGTAGCACAATGGCTGCGGCAGCATGCGGCAGTGGCCAAAGTGTATTGGCCGGGGTTTGAGGGCCATCCACAATATGCTGTTGCTAAAAAACAAATGCGTGGTTTTGGTGGCATGATTAGTTTTGTATTGAAGCATGATACAGAGGCAGAAGCCCGCAGGGTGTTGTCCTCTACACATATCTTTTCACTGGCCGAAAGTTTGGGTGGTGTGGAGTCATTGATCAATCATCCGGCATCTATGACGCATGCATCTATACCAAGGGAGGAGCGTATAAAAAATGGCCTTAGTGATGCATTGATTCGCCTGAGTGTAGGCATAGAAGATGCGGATGATTTAATAGAAGATTTGCAAAATGCCATAGGCTAAATGATTGTATGGAACATGTAGTAAACATAATGGGCTGGGTGGCATCTGTACTTATAGTAGGTGCCTATTTTTTAAATATAAAAGGTAAGCTGCCGGCCACATCTGCTTACTATATATGGGCCAACTTAGTGGGCGGCATTTTTTTTATTGTCAACACTTTTTATCTAAAAGCATACCCATCTATGGCTGTAAATATTGTATGGGTGGTAATAGCATTAGAAGCCATCTTGAGAAAAAAACCTGCTGCTGATGCAGGGTCTTGAGCTTGTTCATTTTTTGTCTGAAAAAGCTGCATACTATGAGCAGCCGGCATTTATAGCAAATGACCCCATAAGCATTCCACATCATTATTCTCAACCGCAGGATATAGAAATAAGTGCACTCTTTGCAGCTACTTTAGCATGGGGCAGCCGCACAACTATTATCAATAATTGTAGAAAATTGATGCTGCTGATGGATGATGCCCCTTACCAGTTTATTCGCTATCATAATGAACAGGAGAGAAGCAGATTTTTGCATTTTGTGCACCGCACTTTCAATGCTACAGACTTGCTCGTTTTTATTGATTTTTTGCAAAAGCATTTTCAAAGGAATGAAAGTTTGGAGTCTGCATTTACAGAAAATTTTTCGCAGCATGCGCTGAATGTAGCACCTGCACTCAATCATTTTTTTTCTTATTTTTTCCCTTCGGGGAATGAATATCCGCCACGCACACAGAAGCATGTGGCTGCACCAGTCAAAAAATCTTCTTGCAAAAGACTCAATATGTTTCTAAGGTGGATGGTACGGTCTGCGGATAAGGGTGTGGACTTTGGACTATGGCATAGCATTTCTCCCGCCCAACTCATTTGTCCTATAGATGTGCATGTGGGCCGTGTATCACAAAAATTGGGATTAATACAACGCAATCAGATAGACTGGCAAACAGCCATTGAACTTACCAATGCACTTAGCAAAATAGACCCACAAGATCCTGTAAAATTTGATTATGCTCTTTTTGGATTGGGCGTATCAGAAGGGTTTTAATCATTGCCCATTTGCTTCAATGCATCTATGGTTTCCAAAGGATTTTTTGCATTGAATACCGTACTGCCTGCCACTAATACATCTGCACCTGCATGTACAATATCTGCTGCATTTGCAAGGGTAACGCCACCGTCAATTTCTATTTTAACGGACAGCTGCTGTGTATCAATCATTGCCCTCAGCTTTTCAATCTTTTTTAAAGTATGGGGTATAAATTTTTGACCACCAAATCCGGGGTTTACACTCATTAAGCATACGAGGTCAATGTCTTGCAGGATATCCTCCAACACATGCACAGGCGTATGTGGATTGAGCGCCACTCCGGCCTGCATTCCCAATTCTTTAATTTGCTGAATATTTCTATGCAAATTATCGCACACTTCATAATGAACAGTAAGTATGTCTGCACCGGCTTGTTTAAAAGCAGGAGCTAATTTTTCGGGTTCCAAAATCATGAGGTGCACATCACAAACCTTGGTAGTTGCTTTTCTGATATGCTCTATAATTGGAATGCCAAAACTGATATTTGGTACAAATCTTCCATCCATTACATCCAAATGAAACCATTCCGCAGCACTCCCATTTACTAATGTGCAGGCAGATTCTAATTGCAAAAAATTGCAGGCTAAAAAGGAGGGTGCTATTATTGGCATAAATAATATTGTATTTGATATTGCTGCAAATTAACTACAGGCTTTGATGAAAAGGATAAAATTTTATCCCCTTATTTCTATGAGGGATAAATATTCCTGACAATCTGGATTATGACCATAAGAAAATAGGATTGGCATATACTTAAAACAAATTATTGGTTTTGCTTTTACATTTGTCTATTAAATGATTGTTATGCATGCTTTGAAAAAAATGAGTTCTGTAGTTGTATTATTTATTGCATTATCAAGCTCTGCCCAATATGTAACAAAGCCGGATAACCTTACAGCTATTGGTATTCCTCCTCTGCCTACATCTATTTTAAAGGAAGTAAAACCCTATACAGAAGCAAGGGCAGCAGCTATGGTAGCCTGGCATCCTGTAAGGGAGGAAATACTGATGGCTACACGCTTTGCTAATACCAATCAACTACACTACATTAAAATGCCCGGTGGTGATAGAAAGCAAATGACTTTTTTTGATGAACCAGTTTCCAATGCCATTTTTGAACCTGTGTATGGCAACTATTTTCTTTTCGTAAAAGATATTGGCGGCAATGAATTTGGTCAAATATTTAGGTATGATATTTCCACAAAAAAAATTTCCCTTTTAACGGATGGTGCACGCACTCAAAATGGAAGTATAACCTGGAATAAAAAGGGAACAGAAATTTTATATACCAGTACGCTGCGCAATGGTAAAGACAGGGATATATTCCGTATGGATCCAACACATCCTGAATCGGCTAAAAAAATACTTGAATTATCCGGAGGTGGTTGGGGCATAGCAGACTGGAGTGATGATGAAAAATATATATTGCTGAACAATAGCATTTCAGTAAATGAAAGCACTGTTTGGCTTTTTGACATTGCGCAGCAAAAACTTATACAAGTCTTGCCATTGGCTCAAGAAAGAACGGTATATGACGCACTAAAATTTTCTGCTGACAATGCTTCAATTTATTTGCTCACGAATAAAAACCGTGAATTCAATGCACCGGCATTATTCAATTTAAAAACAGAGCAGCTCTCCCTTTTAGTGGGTGATATTAATTGGGAGATAGAAGATTATGCCATCAATGAAAGCCTTACACTGGCTGCATTTAGAAGCAATGAAGCGGGTGTGTCAAAATTGTATATTCAAAATCTGGCCACAAAAGAATATCAAGCCGTAGAAGGTGTGGGCACGGGTATTATTGGCGGTATGGAATGGCATCCGCATAAAGATATATTGGGTTATACTTTTGTACATGCAAAATCATCGGCAGATGTATATGTATATCATCACTCAGACAAAAAAATACTCAGATGGACAGAAAGTGAAACGGGTGGCATTTCATTAGAAGGGCTGGATGAGCCAAAACTTATACAATGGAAGAGTTTTGATGATCTATCCATTAGTGGGTTTCTCTACAAAGCGAATAAAAAATTTACAGGAAAAAGACCTGTAATCATACAAATACATGGTGGCCCCGAAGGGCAGAGTCAGCCCAGCTTTATCAACAGGAGCAATTATTATTTGAATGAAATGGGTATTAGTATTATTTATCCAAATGTGCGTGGTAGTGTAGGTTATGGAAAAACATTTACTGATATGGATAATGGTATGAACAGAGAATCCAGTGTAAAAGATATAGGCGCATTGATTGATTGGATTGGAACTCAGCAGGATTTAGATGCAGACAGAATCATGATAACAGGCGGCAGCTATGGCGGCTATATGACACTGGCTTGTGCATTTCATTATAACGATAAAATCAGATGTGCTTTAGATGTGGTAGGTATCAGTAATTTTAATACTTTTTTAAAAAATACTGAAGCATATAGACAGGATTTAAGACGGGTAGAATATGGTGATGAAAGAGACCCGGCCATGGCCGCATTTTTTGAAAAAATAGCCCCCCTGAACAATGCGGATAAGATTACAAAACCTTTGTTTATTGTACAAGGCAAAAACGATCCTCGTGTACCTTATACAGAGGCAGTACAAATGATGGAAAAAGTAGCGCTAAATGGTGGCAAAGTATGGTATCTTGAAGCAGCGGATGAAGGTCATGGCTTTCAAAAAAAGCAAAATATTGATTACCAGTTTTATGCTACGGTTCATTTTATTCAACAATATCTTTTAAATTAAAATATATGCAAAGTAAAGCATCCACAGTGCAAGAATATATTGCTTCATTACAGGAAGACAGGGCCAAAGCAGTAGAAGATTTAAGAAAAATAATCAGTAAGCATATACCCAAAGGTTTTAAAGAAGAAATGAATTATGGCATGATAGGATTTGTAGTCCCACATAGCATTTATCCTGCGGGATATCATTGTGATCCAAAAATGCCATTACCTTTTATGAATATTGCTTCGCAAAAAAATTTTATTGCTGTTTATCACATGGGTATTTATGCAAATCTGGAATTGTACAATTGGTTTATAGCAGCACATGCAAAGGCATCACCCAAAAAACTGGATATGGGCAAAAGTTGTATTCGCTATAAAAAACCTGAGGATATTCCATTCCAACTTTTTGGTGAGCTTGCTGAAAAACTTACGCCAAAGCAATGGATAGATTTGTATGAAAGTGCTTTTAGAAAAAAAGGTTAATTTATTATCGGTTTGCTCTATGGCTGCTTGAAGATATGATCAATATGCCTTATGAATAGTCAAAGTAAAATTTGATAGTGGCATATTTATTTTATACAATGTACAATGGATTTCTATATTTGACCCGTAAACAGAATTTATAGATGACTACCATAAAAGGACCAGGTATTTTTCTTGCACAATTCATGGGTGACAAAGCCCCATTCAACAATCTGGAATCTATTTGTTTATGGGCTGAGAGTTTAGGATTTAAAGGAGTACAACTGCCCACATGGGATGAGCGTTGTATCAATCTGGAACTTGCTGCAGAAAGTAAAACCTATTGCGATGAACTAAAAGGATTGGTCAATAATTGTGGTTTAGAGATAACCGAGTTGAGTACACATTTACAAGGTCAATTAGTAGCTGTAAATCCTGCTTACAATGAATTATTTGATGCATTTGCTCCTTCAGCTATACAAGGGAATGCAACAGCACGCACCGCATGGGCCATTCAACAATTAAAGTACGCTGCAAAAGCTTCTCAACATCTTGGTTTGAATGCACACGCTACTTTTAGTGGAGCTTTAATGTGGCAGATGGTTTATCCCTGGCCACAAAGACCTGCGGGTGTTGTGCAAGAAGGTTTTGAGGAATTAGCAAAAAGATGGCTACCTATACTCAATACCTTTGATGAAAATGGTGTTGATGTATGTTATGAAATTCATCCCGGAGAAGACTTGCATGATGGCGTAAGTTATGAAATGTTTTTAGAAAAAGTGCAGCACCACAAAAGGGCATGTTTATTATACGACCCCTCACATCTATTATTGCAATGCCTGGATTATTTGGCCTACATTGATATTTATCATGAGCGCATAAAAATGTTTCATGTAAAGGATGCTGAATTTAATCCTTCGGGAAGGCAGGGTGTTTATGGCGGTTATCAAAATTGGATAGATAGAGCTGGTCGTTTTAGATCTTTGGGAGATGGTCAGATTAACTTTAAAACCATATTCTCCAAGCTGGCACAATATGATTATACAGGATGGGCAGTAATGGAATGGGAATGCTGCCTGAAGCACCCCGAAGCAGGCGCCGCAGAAGGTGCAGTGTTTATCCAGAAAAATATTATACCCGTTACTGCAAAAGCATTCGATGATTTTGCCGCCGGTGGCGATGATGCTGCATTCAATAAGCGACTGCTCGGATTACAATAAAATAAAATTCAAAAACTAAAAATACAAAGAATGAAAAAGAAATGGATTGTTTTAAGTGCAATTGCGCTGTTCGTTTCCTGCGGCGAATCAGCTCCAAAAGAAGATACAGCAAAAGAAGAAACTGCAACCACCGAAACGGTAGATTTGAGTACAAACCCTGATTATATAAAAGGTGTAGAACTCATTGGTAAAAGTGACTGCCTCACTTGTCATAAATTAGAAGAAAAATTAATAGGTCCTTCATACAAAGATGTGGCGGCAAAATATGAAAATACGCCTGAAAATATTAAGATGCTTGCAGGAAAAATTATCACTGGTGGTAAGGGTGTATGGGGAGAAGTAGAAATGACTGCACATCCAGATTTAAGCCAAGAGGATGCAGAAGCTTTAGTTAAATATATCTTTCTTCAGAAATAAAAAATTTGCACCATGAAACAAATATTTTACTTAATTTTTTTTGTAGCAATTTTTATATCCTGCACCAATAATCAGCCCGGAGTAGATGAGGCTGACATGTCTGTAGATAAAGACTCTGGTTGGATTTCATTGTTTGATGGCAGTACCACCGACGGGTGGCATAGCTATGGCAAATCGACGATTGGAAGCAATTGGAAAGTAATGGATAGCGTTATCTATTTGGATACAACAAATAAAACAAATGGTTATATACCAGATGGTGGTGACCTTACCAGCAATGAGGAATATGAAAATTTTCATCTTTCATTAGAGTGGAAAATATCGCCTGCTGGAAATAGTGGTATCATGTTTCATGTAAATGAAGATACATCAAAATATAAAGCCTCTTTTTGGACTGGTCCTGAAATGCAGATTTTAGACAATAAGCATCCTGATGCTACAGAAAAACATAAGGCTGGAGATTTATATGATTTAATAGCATCTACTCAAAGAAATGAAAAGCCAGCCGGAGAATGGAACCATGCTGAAATTGTTTGTAACAAAGGAAATTTATCATTTTATCTCAATGATGTAAATATAGTAACCACTATAATAGGCGATAGCAGTTGGAATGCAATGGTAGCCGGCAGCAAGTTTACCGAGTGGCCAGATTTTGGGACTTATTCAAAAGGACATATTGTATTGCAAGATCATGGTAATTATGTAGCATTCAGAAATATAAAAATAAAAGTTCTATAAATTATTCTGCACTTCGTGCAATGAAAAAGCCCCAATATCTGGGGCTTTTTTGATGTTCTAAAATGATTACTTTGTAAATCTTAAATTATAAGTAGCACCTACACCTGCATGTTGTATGGCACCACCATTTTTATCACTACGCAATACATGATTGTAATAACCAAAGAAATTAAAATCATAGTTATGAAAACCCAGTTGAGGTCTTACATAAAACCCACCATCTGCACCTTTAATACCTGTCAAAAAAGAATAGCCTGCATCTGCACCGGCAAAGAAACCTTTGTTGGCAGGATAGTAGCGAAACATAGCACCCACAGGTACCAATCCAAAATCTTTTAAAGATCCTTTTGCAAAGAAATGATTGTATCCGGAGGTAACACCCAGGCCTAAATGAGGATTCAACATAAACTGTCCTTTCACATCAAGACCAAGTGTGAATGAACTTGCATCACCTGCATTACCCACAGGAATGCCAGCCATGATACCTGCTTTTAGCCAGGAGTTTTTTGTAGTGATTTCTGTGTTGTTTTGTTGAGCAAAACCGCTATTTACAATAAAAGCTGCTGCACCAAAAATGAAAAGTTTTTTAAGCATATAAAATTTTAGCAGTCAAAATGCAAACGGCATACCAAAACTGTAAAAGCAAATAATATTCAATAAAATTATTATACCAAACATCCTCGAATTCTCATATCCAAGGATATCATATCATGCATCTATTTTACAATACTTTCACATTTTCTTTTTCATTTATTTGCAAACAAACAAAATGTTATGAGGATTGATTTAAGGAGTGATACTGTTACAAAACCAAGTCCAGAAATGTACAATGCCATGAATGAAGCCAAGGTGGGGGATGATGTGTTTGGCGAAGACGAGGCTATCAACGAATTAGAGCATAAAACTGCCGCATGGTTTGGCATGCAAGCAGGCTTATACTGTCCAAGTGGTACCATGACAAATCAACTTGCAATTAAATGTCATACCCAGCCTGGAGATGAAGTAATCTGTGATGAATCTTCACATATCTATCAATATGAAGGTGGTGGTATTGCATTTAATTCGGGATGCTCCGTAAAATTGTTATATGGCAACAACGGTAGATTATCTGCAAATCAAGTAGCACAGGCTATCAATAAAAATGAGGATATTCATAAATCGCATTCAAGGATGGTGAGTCTTGAAAATACATCAAACAGGGGAGGAGGCTCCTGCTACGATTGGGATCAAATACGTGATATAAAAAATGTTTGCACAGCAAATAATCTTGCTTTTCATTTAGATGGTGCAAGGGTTTGGAATGCTATTGTTGCAAATAATGAAAACCCGCTATGGTATGGGGAAGCATTTGATAGCCTATCAGTTTGTTTTAGTAAGGGTTTGGGTGCACCCGTAGGAAGTGTATTATTGGGTGATAAAAACTTAATTAAAAAAGCAAGAAGATTCAGAAAAATCTTTGGAGGGGGCATGAGACAGTCAGGTATTCTTGCTGCTGCATGTACTTATGCTCTTGAAAATAATATTGAACGGCTTCGCATAGACCATCAACATGCACTTGCCATTTCAAATGCGCTTGAGCAAAAGGACTTTGTAAAACTAATTCTTCCTGTAAGCACCAATATCATCATTTTTGAAACACATACACCAGAACAAACCTCAGCATTTGTAAACCACATGCTTTCAAAAGATATCCAACTTTTTGCAATTGCTCCAAACCGTGTTCGCATAGTACTCCATCTGGATGTATCTAACAATATGGTGGATTATGTACTGACTCAGGTGAATATGCTTTAGTCATCTTTTTAATCCTTTTCATGCAAATAATTAGAACTGAGCAGATTTTCAAAAATTGCCAATTGCAATGCCATTAGCCCATAAAGAAACGGAATGAATTCTTATTTGTGGATTCCCTACTTTTGCCGCCTCAAAAAAAAATAATGGCAACAACATCAGATATCAGCCGTGGAATGATTTTAAAATTAGACGGTAGTCTATACGCAATTGTAGAATTTGGAGAAAATAAAACTGCAAGAGCTGCTGCAAAAGTGTGGGCAAAACTAAAAGGAGTTGATAATAAAAGAACGATTGAAAAAACATGGAATAGTGGTGAAAATATTTACCCAGTAAGGGTGGAAAAAATGGCCTACCAGTTTCTATACAAAGATGAATCAGGGTATAACTTCATGAATAATGAAACATTTGAGCAAATTGCATTATCAGAAGATTTGATAGATGCACCACAGTTTTTAAAAGAAGGTGGTGAGGTTTTTGTACTTACAAATACTGAAACTGAGCAGGCCATTGGTGCTGAACTTCCGGAAAAAATTGCATTCAAGGTTACCTATTGCGAACCCGGTGTAAGAGGCGATACAGCTACACGTACACTCAAGCCAGCAACTATCGAAACAGGCGCTACTGTAAACGTACCCCTATTTGTAGAAGAAGGAGAAATGATACGAGTAAATACAAAAACTGGAGATTATGTAGAGCGGGTGAAAGAATAAATTGGTACATACATCTTTAAAAAAACATAACATCAAATACCCGCTACATGCGGGTTTTTATATATCAGTTCTAACAAAATTTTATTTGTAATAGTGAAGCAAAAGCCAATACACCCATCTATGCAACCTTATTTAGATGGCAAAATGTTACTCATCAATAAACCGCTAAAGTGGACCTCATTTGATGCGGTAAAAAAAGTAAGAACAGTAACCGGTATTTCAAAAGTAGGACATGCAGGTACGTTAGATCCATTGGCCACAGGCTTACTAATCATTTGCACAGGTTCATTTACAAAAAAAATAAATGAATATATGGGCATGGAAAAGGAATATACGGGCAGCTTTACCATTGGTGCTACCACACCCACTTATGATTTGGAATCCTTGCCTGAAAACCGTCGTGATATTGGCCATATTACTCCGGAACAAATACATGCTACCACCACACAATTTATTGGTACCATTCAGCAAATACCACCTATGCATTCTGCTATAAAAAAAGAAGGCACTCCTCTATATCTATTAGCAAGAAAAGGAATTGAAACAACCATTGAACCTCGCACTATCACCATATCCAGTTTTGACATTACTGCAATAAAAAAAGACATTATTTTTTTTAAAGTAATTTGTAGTACTGGCACATATATCAGAAGCCTGGCCTTTGATTTTGGAAATGCTTTAGGCACAGGTGCGTATCTGAGTAGCTTGTGCCGTACCCGTATTGGAAATTTTTCAGTTGATGATGCATTAACCCCTGTGGCTTTTGAAAAAGATATTGAATCATTAAAGTTATCCTTTTCATAGTATTCAAAATCTTTCCCCATTTTAGCGGCACAATAAATTAGAAATATGCATCCATTAATTTTGTATGTACACAGATTTTACACCAGCAAAACTGCAATTTTGAGTAATTACTGTATCTTGTTTTGTTGGCTTTTCTTCTTTTCAAATGAATTAGCTGCACAGAAAGAATTGACTACTGCGCAAATGCTTAAGGGAGAAACAGCTGGTTTGCTACACCCAATGCCACGCATTTTAAACTGGATGGATGATGAAAATATATTCCTTGTAAAACAAGGCACTAATAAATCATTTGATACAGTTTTGATGAATGTAAAATCAGGAAGCATAAAGTATCAAAAACCAATAGCCAATTCAGAAGTTTATATACAGGAGGGAGACATTATGTATGCTGATGCTTTGGGAAATGTAGTTGCCCTAACCAATACCCATGAAGAAGAGCAAAATCCAACACTAAGCCCAGATGGAAATCAAATAGCCTTTACAAGAGCCGGAAATTTATTTGCCATACATATTGCCGATAAAAAAGAATTGCAGATAAGTTTTGATGGATCTGCTACCAATTACAATGGGTATGCATCTTGGATTTATTATGAAGAAATATTGGGTAGGGCTTCAAACTATTGCGCCTTTTGGTGGAGCCCGGATAGCAAGTCTATTGCTTACATGCATTTTGATGATAGCCAGGTGCCAGTATTCCCTATATTCAATAGCACAGGTGTACATGGTTTTACAGAGGAAACCCGATATCCAAAAGCAGGCGATGCAAATCCAAAAGTAAAAATGGGTGTCTATTCATTTGCTACGCAAAGTACAAATTGGCTCGCAATAGATGAACAAATTGATCACTACATTGGAATGCCCTTTTGGATGCCCGATAGCCGGGAGTTGTGTATGCAATGGATGAATCGCTCACAGGATAGTCTTATCCTTTATGCTGCCGATATACATACAGGAAATAAGAAAATTATTTATACTGAATATCAAAAAACATGGGTGGAATGGAAGGAGTGGATACACTTCTACAATAACCAAGAATTTTTGATACTCAATGATGCATCCGGATGGAAACATTTGTACTATTACAATACCGCCATCCAATCTCATAAAGCACTTACAAGTGGCAATTGGCAGATAAAAGAAGTCCTAAAAACAGATCATAAAAAACAACAAATATGGTTTACTGCAAGAAAAGATAACTCCACCAGAACTGATTTGATGACTATCAATAAAGATGGCTCGGGGTTGAGACAGCTTACAAAAGGTGCATTTACACACCATGTACACATATCACCGGCGGGGAGTTATTTTATAGATAATTTTTCTAATGTGAGTACTCCTGAAAAGATGTCAATTATGAAAGCAGATGGCAGTTTTTTGAACAATATAGCAAATGAAAAAGGTGCTGAATACGATAATTATTCTTTGGCAAAAACCGAGTTGATCCGCATCCCTTCCGGAGATGGTTTTGATTTGCCCGTACTCATTACATGGCCATTAAATTTTGACACTACAAAAAAATATCCGGTGTGGGTTTCTATTTATGGAGGGCCAGATGCTGGCACCGTGAGTGATGGGTTTAAAGGTATTGGACAAAATCAATGGTGGGCAAAAGAAGGATTAATACAAATTGCCATAGACCACAGGGGTAGTGGTCATTTTGGAAAAACCGGAATGAATTTTATGCACCGTGATTTAGGTAACTGGGAAATAAAAGATTATAGCACTGTCGTGCAATGGTTTATTGATAAAGGCATAGCTGATTCTGCCAGGATTGGTATCAATGGTTTTAGTTATGGAGGTTATGTTACCTGTCTTGCACTTACAAAAGCAAGTCAATTATTTAAGTATGGTATAGCTGGTGGAAGTGTTACAGACTGGCATTTGTATGATAGTCATTATACCGAAAGATATATGGATGCTCCTGCGGAAAATAAAATAGGATATGATGAAGGGAGCATTTTCAAATATGTCTCCAATTATAAAGGTGGTTTATACATTATACATGGCACAATGGATGATAACGTCCATCTGCAAAATAGCATTCAACTCATTGAAGCTTTACAAAAAGAAGGAAAGGAGTTTGATATGATGTTTTATCCCGGTGGGAGACATGGTTGGAGAAAGTTAAAAGATCAGTGGCAGCATTATCAAGCAGAGAGAACGAAGTTTATTTACCAAAATCTCTTACAAAAGCCGGTACCAAAAGAATTGGTGAAGTTATAATAACTTACCACATATTTCTACTGTCCATAGTGCAGTATAGCGTCAAGTCTATGCCCGTGTCGTCCGTAAGTATTCTTAGTAAAAACGATATGATTATAATTATATTTTTATGGTTTTAAGCATTTATCCCAAAAAAGTCATTAGCCTTTTTTAATTAGGGCAATTGGAAAGTTTTACTACAATTTCATAGTCCTGTAAACCATTCTCTTCGTTTCATAGCAAGTGGGAGTTTCAATATCTTTGGATTTCCATTTTTTCCCATATATCCACCTATTGCAAACACTTTGTATCGAAGTGTTTGCATACGCTGCTCTACCTTGGTGTATAAAACAATCTGCCGGAACAGGCTTATTATATTGCAGGCCATCATGACCCAATTGAGCGCAGATTCGGTAGCATCAAAACTTTGAAGATTAAAATTGCCTGCACCAAAATCATATTTTATTCCGTTGGATACTTTTGCCTCAAGGGTATGTTCTGCTGTCTTTTGCTGAATGGGTTTGTATTGTTTTGCCGCAATAATATAGCTACCAGATAGTTGGTGATTTTCTAAGTATTCAAAAATCTCTGTAACATAAAACCGCTGTCGGCTCTCAATAAACCAATTTTTTTCCTATCCTTACATATTTAACCAATAGTTCAATTTAAACACCAAAGATCTATTCCTGTTTTTTAAAAATGGATCTGCAAAATAATTGTCCGTATATACCACGAATAAATCACTCATAGGTTTGTAGCGCCATTGCAGTCTGCTGTTGATATTGAAGTTATTGTTTTGTGTATTGTATTGTATAAATGTGGTCCAGAATATTGAAGTACTAAAATTGATTTCTACACGTGGTGCCAGTAAAAACAAATCTGTACTTCCATAAGGCTCCGGAAATTTTAGCCTATTGTATTCCGCACTAAAATCTATGGTAAACCAGGGCTGTTGTCTGAATTTGATTCCACCGCTCAGTTGTTGATAAGTACCATTATAAAAATTTCCTGCCACACCTTCTATTGACCATGAAAAATTTTTGCGATTATCACTTTCATAACTAAGACCATATTGATTAAATTCATATCTGCCTGCCGGCAATGGCTCTCCATCTGTAAACCCTATGGGATAAAGAATTTGCTGCGCCTCATTGCTAAAACTTACACCCAGTTCGCTGGTATTTCTAAAACCAAATGAATATTCAAATTCATTGCTGCGCTCACTAAAGCTATTGTCTGCATTTAATGCGTAATAATTTGAAACACTCAACCCATGTGTTTGTAAAGGCCCTTTTTTAGGTCTGAAAGTGTACTCGTTTTCATTATATAAATGTCTAAATCCAACCCTTATTGTGGTGTCTCTAACTTGATCATAGTTTTCTACTCGATTTACAAAACCCAAATCTGCATAATAGTTTACACCCACATCTGTATAATCAATAAGACTGGAAAAATTTCTACCTTCATAACCTACCCCAGTATTCCAAAAATTATCTTTACTATTAATACCACTTTTGAAACTTTTGTGTATAGCACCCCATGCAGTCCAATTGCCATCTTCGCTGGTATAATTTAATTCAGTACCTGCATTTCTACCATACTTATCCAAAGGGCTGGCTTTTGCAAGTTGTTCATCATTCATAAAAGCCTGTCTGCTTATGCCATATACTTTTATAACACTCCTATCCAGTACTTGCTGGTGTATGCTTACGGCAGAATAATTTTGCGAAGCAGTTTCACCCTTTTCTCCGGTTTGCATACTCATAATTCCAATCCTTGTTTTCTCTGACAAATTGCCCGTAACCCGGGCTCCAAACAAAATTGGAATGTTTTGCCCTGCATTATCCAGACCTATACGTCTACTATAAAATGGTTGGACAGGTTCAATGCCATACGCAGAAAAAATATCGCTATTCTCTAAAAAAAAGGTACGCCTTTCTGGAAAAAAAATATTAAACCTAGACAAGTTTGTTACCTGTCTATCCACTTCAATTTGTGAGAAATCCGGATTGACCGTAAGGTCTAAATTCAAATTAGAATTGAGTGCTATCTTGCTGTCAAAACCTGCATTAGGCTTGCCTTCAATGGTATTTTTACCAGATTCTTTATCCTGTGCTACCTGTCCTGTTATATAGGGTATCAGTGCTATATTACTTCCTGCTGCTGGTGGGGGTGCATCCCATTTTAAAGCACCCAAATAGCCTAAATCAACACCGGGAAAATTTACAGGTATGCGTGTCCAGGTATGAAACTCATTTCCTTTCCTATAACTACGTATAAAGTTGATACCCCAGGTGGTATTGTCTTTATCATATCGAAGTGTTTTAAATGGAATGGCCATTTCAATGGTAAAAAAATGTTGGTATTGCTTTGTAGCACTATACCATTTATTGTCCCAACTAAAATCCAAATCTCCACCTTTGCTGGCATTCAGTTGGTCGTCTGCCTGCACATTGTAGGAGGTTACCGAAAAATAGAATCCATTCGTCTTTTTATTTACGGGGTCCAGTACCACACCCAGTCCATCATTCTCTCTGATTCTACTGTCTCTCTTTAGAGATACGCCTATAAAAGGAGCTTCTTCATAGAGTATAGCACCTACATATAAAAAATTCTGATCATAAGTCAATTTTACAACACTGCTCAGGCTGCTATCAGCATGCGCATCATCTCTTGGAAATTTTAACCAGAAGTAAGCAGTGGAATCTGCTGTGGCCCATGCCGCCTCATCCAAAAGTCCATCCACCTTTATGGCTGCTTTGGCTTTATTGATATGCAGTTGATATTCCTCCTGATAATGTGCTAGGTCAATTTCCTGCGCAGCAGCACTAAGCACCAATAGTGTGCAACAAACTATAAAGTATAGTTTTTTACACATATAAGAACGAAATAATGATTTTAAAAAAATGGAACAACTTGTATGCATGATAGACCCCGCAAAGATGTATTAATTTATGATTAACTAACCTATCTACTGATGAATAGATGTATGAAAGGATAAACGGTATCTGTCAAGAATAAAAATAATAAAGAGGCCGCAAAGCCTCTTTTACAATACTGCTTAGTCATCAATATGCAATACTTCAATCCTGTTATGCATTTATTCTTTTACAAATGATTGAGTAAATAGTATGGCCTGATCTGCATCCATCAATTTTACCATATAACTACCCTGTTGTAGATGACTCAAATTCAATTGTACCTTATTTGCCCCGGCCTGTGCTATTCCACTATTTGTTTGCAACACACGCCCTGTCATATCCATTATTTGAATGTGGTATTGAGCTGTTTCTTTTATTTCAAATTGAATGGTAGCCATATTTTTTACAGGGTTTGGATACATGCTCAATCCCTTGTTGCCCTGCTTTGCTACGAGGGCATTTGGCGCAGCCACAGTTACAAATTTTTTTCTCACTAAGGATTGGCCACACTCATTTGCTGCCACCACTGTTATGTATCCACTGGAAAAAGTAAAGTTTACTCTTATTGCAAATTTTCCTTGACCATTTGTAATGGTAGCATCTTGTGGCACACCCCAAGTATATACCATACCCGGCACCTTCTCCACCCGATAGATAACACCCTGCTGACCCACAGATACATTGGATGGGCCATTGATTACAGACGGACGTGCCGGTGTGGTTATCATATTTTTTACCCCAGATTCAGTAGTGCAATCTCCAATTAGCTTAGCAGTATATGCTCCCGTTTGATAAGCATTTAAACTCAAATCACAAGTTGAAGATGTACTGTATTGATCTACCTTGTCATCAAATAATGCAGGTACAAAAATGTTTTCGTTGGCATCTACATACAAACCAAAACCCCAAGTGAGGGTATTTACAGCTCCAAAACCACCTGCCACTGTTATACCATACCCCGCACCAGGTGTATATTTTTGAATACGATAATTTGCTTGGTCTCTCACATAAAAATCCCCATTGGGCATTACATGTAGGGCGGTAGTAAAATTAAATTTATTCGCTGTATTGCCATATCCACCTCCACCTGCTACGGTGACTCCTGTTGATGCACCTGGTGCCCATTTTGATATTCTGTTATTGAAGTAATCTGCCACGTATACATTGCCATTAGCATCCACACCTACATCCAAAGCTTCTGCTATTTGATTTTCAGCAGTACCACTTCCATTGCCACCAGCCACTGTTATTCCTGATACAGCACCTGGTGCCCATTTTTGAATTCTATTGTTCCATCTATCGGCTATATATAAATTGCCACTGGCATCCAGACAAATATTTTGAGGACCTTCTAAAAGATTTGCAGCACTGCCTGATGCTCCAGTATTGCTACCTGCTACTGTTACTCCAGATGTAGCTCCAGGTGCCCATTTTGTAACTCTATTCATTAATGCATCACTAACGTAAAGATTTCCTACTGCATCTATTGCCACACTTTGTGGGGAAAAAAATTGATTCAATGCAGAGCCTTTACCATTGCCACCGGCTACAATAATCCCTGTGTTGCTACCTGCTGGTATTTTTACAACAGCATAAGAGACATTATCAACAACATACAAATTGCCCAATGCATCCCCACACATATCTCTTGGCTCTGCCAAAGGCCATCCCGCCGAAATAGTTGCTGCCACAGGATTATATTTGCCACGCACCTCATACAAAGCACCATCTTTATACCATTCCACCGTGTTTGGATTTGTTACATTATGATTAACGGAAAGCACGGCAGGAATACAATTAGCACCCGTAATGTTTGCACTGCATTGCGCCATAGTGTGCGCAGCTGGTAATACCAACAGTATATATACCACCAAGTAAGTAAAAGTTTGTTTCATACAACAAGATTTAAAATGAGACCACAAATCTAAAAAGATTGGACTACCGAATTGCTCATTTGCAAGTTTATTTGTTTCGCCCTACGGGCAATGATTATGCACGGCCCATCATTACGAGTGAAAAGAAGCAAATAAAATCATAGCAATCATTTAATCAGATACATCAGCGGTTCAGACAATTGCCCATTTGGGGAACGATGACACAGGGCAATGATGGGGGTGAAACCAAGCAAAAAGTAGATCAATCATCTATAGTAAATGATTCAGTGATAAATGATTTGCAGGCACAAAAACCACGGCCCAAAGAGTATTTATTTGCAACCCAACAAAAACATACAGGCTAC
>CALAGJ010000067.1 GCA_937892395.1 uncultured Parafilimonas sp. | reverse complement strand
TTTTGAAATACCGCACATTTGTATTGTTGTTTCCACTCCGCACATTTCAATTGTCAAGTCTTGAATTGCCCCTGGAATGTAGTCTACCGTTATTGTCGGTTTGTCCCACATCATTATTTTTAAATAGCTGTAAGGTCCGTAGTGGTCGTGTTCTGTTCCTACAAATCATTTATCACTTAACCATTTGCTTTAGATAATTGCTCTATTTTTTGCTTGGTTTCACCCGCCATCATGGCTCTGCTCAATCATTCCCCGAAGGGGCCTATTTCAAATTTACTTCGAAAAATATTCCTGCTTACTATACCATACACCAATTTCCATTTATAACCACTACAATGCTGCAAAAAAAAAGACATTTTATGCTTGATATGCTGCCAGATGCTGTGCCAGTTTATAACAATGAATGATACTGTATAACAAGGTACCATCGAAAACAGGGCATTCCATTTGCAACCGTTTGAAGCAAAAATCAACAGATATAATACATTGTGCTATTATCTTTATCGCCAGTTTTTTTTATTATGATCGTTAGAAATTTTTGTTGTTTTTGCTTTCTTTTTTTTATGGTTGCCTGCGGCAATGAAAACAAAGTTCCCTTATTTACGCTTGTAGAAAACAGTGGCATTGCTTTTACCAACACGGTAGAAAACAATGAAGACTTTAATATTTTTATTTATAGAAATTTTTATAATGGTGGTGGTGTGGCCATTGGCGATATCAACAATGATAGCTTAGCCGATGTGTTTTTTACTTCCAATATGGGTAGGAATAAACTCTTCGTCAATAAAGGCAACTGGCAGTTTGATGATATAACGGATAGTGCAGGCTTTGCGCAGCAAGGCAAGTGGAGTACTGGTGTGGTTATGGTGGATATAAATGCAGACGGTTGGTTGGATATATATGTGTGCAATGCGGGCTATCAAAAAGGAGTGGGTCAGCAAAATGATTTGTATATCAATAATCAGAATGGCACATTTACAGAGCAGTCAGAACTATGGGGCTTGGACGATAGCAGCTATACCACACATGCCGCTTTCTTTGACTATGATCTTGATGGAGATTTGGATTGCTACCTGCTCAACAATAGTTTTATACCTGTAAACACTTTAAACTATGCCAATATGCGCAGCCTGCGGGCCAATGAATGGCAGGTGGAGCCATTTCTGAGAGGAGGTGGAGATAAACTATTAAGAAATGATGATGGGCATTTTACAGATGTAAGCGAAGCTGCTGGTATATATGGCAGCCTAATTGGTTTTGGATTGGGAGTAACTGTGGGGGATATTAATGCAGATCATTATCCTGACTTATACATTTCTAATGATTTTTTTGAAAGAGACTATCTATACATTAACAATGGAGATGGGAGTTTTAAAGAATCTCTTACAGAGCGGGTACAGCATACCAGTCTGGCTTCTATGGGTGCTGATATAGCAGATATCAATAATGATGGCTATCCAGATATTTTTACAACAGATATGCTGCCCGGCGATGAGTATCGCTTAAAAACAACAGCCAGTTTTGACAATATTGATGTGTATAATTTAAAGATAAAACAGGGTTTCTATAACCAGTTTCAACAAAACACGCTACAGTTGAATAATAAAGCAGGTGGCTTTGTCGATATAGCCTACCACAGTGGTGTAAGCGCCAGTGACTGGAGTTGGGGCGGCCTCATATTTGACGCAGATAATGATAGTAATAGTGATTTATATGTATGCAACGGTATTTATCATGACGTAACCAATCAAGATTTTATTGATTTTTTTGCCAATGATGTCATACAAAATATGGTGCTAACCGGCAAAAAGGAACAGGTAAATGAAATCATCAATAAAATGCCAAGTCAACCCATTGTCAATAAATTTTTTAGAAATAATGGCAACCTAAGTTTTTCTGATGCGGGTATGGACTGGGGCATTACACAACCATCCTTTAGTAATGGTGCCGCCTACGGCGATTTAGACAATGACGGCGATTTGGATATGATTGTCAACAATGTAAACCAACCCAGCTTTGTGTATAAAAACGAAAGCAGGGAGCAACAGGGCAATAACTTTATAGGCTTTGTACTGCAGGGAACTGATAAGAACCGCTTTGCTATAGGAGCCAAGGTTGAAATATATACCGGTGCAGCTATAATCAGTAGAGAGCTCATGCCAAGCCGTGGTTTTCAAAGCTCAGTTGATTATAAAATAATTGCTGGTATGGGCAGTTATACCAAAGCAGATTCAGTTGTCATTATTTGGCCGGGTGGTATCAGAAAGAATTATGGTAGCCTTTCGGCCAATATGGTATATCATTTTGCCTATCCAGAAAAGAGTAGCAAGGCCGCCATCAATGTTACGAACCATCCAACTCCATTTTTTAAGGCAGATTCCCTATCATTTGACAAGCATAAAGAAGATGATTATATAGATTTTTATTATGAAAGAAATATTCCAGAAATGCTTAGCCGAGAAGGCCCAAAAGCAGCCGTAGGCGATATTAATAAAGATCAGTTAGATGATATATATATCTGTGGTAGCGCAGAGCTGCCCGGTCAGTTGTATCTGCAAACAAATACTGGTTTTGAAAAATCTAATCCAAAGTTTTTTGAATTGTTTGTGGGTTATGAAGATACTGATGCAGCATTTGCAGATATGGATAATGATGGAGATATGGATATACTGATATCCTCCGGAGGAAATGTATATCAGCCCGGCAATGCTATGCTACAAATAAGACTGTATAGAAATGATGGCAAAGGAAATTTTAGATATGATGCCTATGCCATACCACAAACGCAGGACAATATATCCTGCCTGGCACTACAGGATGTAGATGGGGATGGAGACATAGATTTTTATGCCGGTGGTTTAAATGTATCTCGGGAGTATGGCACCATACCTACCAGCTATCTTTTTTTAAATGATGGCAGGGGTGGCTTCAGACCTTTAGCGCCGCAAAATATGGGTGGTGCAGATAAAATAGGAATGGTTAAGGATGCCCTGTGGGCTGATGTAAATGGAGATGGAAAAAAAGAATTGGTAGTAGTGGGTTTATGGATGCAGCCACAAGTGTACGCTTATACAAATGCCGGACTAAAAGCAATAAATAATGCATTTAAAAACCAAATGGGTTGGTGGCAAGCGGTAGAGGCTGCAGACTTAGATAAGGATGGTGATATGGATTTGTTGTTTGGAAATATTGGAAGCAATTTTTACTTGCAACCCACTGCATCATCACCGGTAAAATTGTATGTAAAAGACTTTGACAACAATCAAACCATTGATTGCATACTGACCCGCACAGTCAACAAAAAAGATGTTACCGTTTTTATGAAAAGGGATTTAACGGATCAGCTACCATCTCTCAAAAAAGAAAACCTCAAGCACAAGGAGTTTGCAGGAAAAACAATCCAACAATTGTTTACACCGGATCAGTTAAAGGATTGCAGTATTCGAAGTTTTAATACTGCTGAATCTATGATAGCATGGAATGAAGGTGGCTATAAATTTACGACAACAGCTATGCCATTGTATGCTCAGTTTTCTTCTGTAAATGCTATCCAAGTATTAGACATTAATAAGGATGGTCATTTGGATATCGTAACAGGTGGAAATAATTTTAATTTGATACCACAACTGGGCAGAATCGATGGCTCTATAGGAAATGTAATGCTGGGAGATGGAAAACGCAATTTCTCTATGGCATTACCCACAGCGTCCGGACTTATGGCCAAAGGAATGGTAAGAGATATAGTGGCATTAAATAAACATGGACAACAGGGATTGATTTTTTTGGTCAATAATGAACGGCCTTTATACTATAGCATTCATTAAAAATTTCTAGAGAAATACAGGAGCATGATGGGGAGAAGCATTTTAATATTTATTGTAAGCAGCATTATATTCATATCATCCTGTACCGATGAAAAGCAGGATCCGGCCGCATTTACGGTGCTATATGCGGATAGTACAGGCTTAAACTTTACAAATACCATAACACCTTCATCAGATTTCAACATGTTTACTTACATGTATTTTTATAATGGTGCAGGAGTGGGTGCAGGAGATTTTAATCAGGATGGAAAAATTGATTTATTCTTTGCTGCCAATCAACAGCAGTGTAAACTCTATTTGAACGAAGGGCATTTGAAGTTTAAAGACATAACCACAGCAGCAGGCATACCCACCACAGCGGGATGGCATACAGGCGTATCTGTAGCAGATGTAAACAATGATGGCTTATTGGATATTTATATTAGCCGTGTATCCGGGTTTGAAATGCTAACCGGGCACAATGAATTATTGATTTGTGCTGGTATTGAAAATGGTATTCCAACTTATAAAGAAGATGCTGCGGCTTATGGATTAGATTTTTCAGGATTTAGCACTCAGGCTGCATTTTTTGATTATGATATGGATGGGGATTTGGACTGTTATTTACTGAATCATAGTGTGCATCAAAATGGCACTTTTGCCCGTAGAGATTTATTTAAAGGAACCTATCACAAAGAATCTGGTGATAAGCTGTATAGGAATGATGCCTCATTTGCCGAAGGCGCAAAAAATACAAATTTCTTTACGGATGTTACCAAAGAAACTGGTATTGAAAGCTCTGCAATTGGCTATGGACTGGGCATTTGCGTAAGTGATGTAAATGTGGATGGCTGGCCGGATATTTATATCGGAAATGATTTTCATGAAAACGATTATCTCTATATCAACAACAAAAATGGCAGTTTTACCGAGTCTGCACAATCGGCTTTCATGCATACCAGCCAATACACTATGGGTGTGGATATAGCAGATGCAAATAACGATGCATACACTGATATTGTAAGTATGGATATGCTACCCGCCGATCCTTATATCCTCAAGCGATCTCTCGGAGAAGACCCGTATGATTTGTATTATCAAAAAATAGGATATGGCTATGGATTTCAATACACCAGAAATAATTTGCAGTTGAATAATGGCAATGGCAGCTTTAGCGAAACGGGTTTGTACAGTGGTATAGCCGCCACAGACTGGAGCTGGGCTACACTCTGGTTAGACTTTGATAATGATGGGTGGAAAGATTTATTTGTAAGCAATGGCATACCCAAAAGATTGAATGATATTGACTATGTAAATTTTGTGGCCAATGATACCATTCAGGAAAAAATAAAAGCGCAGAATGTGGAAGAAAAGTATCTGGCGCTAACAGGTAGGTATCCTGAAATAAAACTGCCCAATTATTTCTTTCACAATGTTGGCAATATGCAGTTTGACAACTGGCATGCGAAGATAAAAAATGATATGCCTTCTTTTAGTAATGGTGCAGTATATGCAGACTTTGATAATGATGGCGACTTAGATATTGTAACCAATAATATTGGTGATGCTGCACTGCTGTATGAAAACAATACCGCAGATACCAACCTGACTGTACAACTGCATTTACAAGGCATGCCACAAAATAGCCAGGCTTGTGGTGCAAGGCTTTTGGCTTATAAAAATAATCAACTACTATGGTATGAAAAAACAGCTACAAGAGGTTTTTTGGGCAGTATGGAAATACCGATGCATGCTGCATTTGGACGCGTAAAACCGGATAGTGTTTTTTTAATATGGCCGGATAATAGGTATGAACGAATAGTGATTGACAGCAATCATTTTCAAACTTATACCTACAATACTGCATTGCCTTTTTTTGATTTTAATACTTTACATAAAGACGCTGCCTTTCATTCGCCGCAGGCGAAGGATATCACTGCTCAAACAGGCATTATATTTAAACATGAAGAAGATTTGTTTAATGAGTTTAACAGGGAAGTATTAATGCCGCACATGCTTACATCAGAAGGGCCTGCATTGGCCACTGGCGATGTAAATAATGATGGACTGGCTGATGTTTTTATTGGCGGGGCCAAATGGACAAAGCGCAGTTTGTGGATACAACAAAGCAATGGCACTTTTGTGGAGCAGCCAATGCCTACCCTGTACAACGACAGTACTTATGAAGATGTGGATGCAGCAATAGCAGATATGGATCATGATGGATTAAATGATTTAATCATTGCAAGCGGTGGCAATGAATATACAGGTAGAAGTAAAGAACTGCAAAGTCGTATCTACAAAAATAAAGGCAAGGGAATTTTTGAGCGAATACATTCAATTTTTGATACGATATATTGCAATGCATCTTCCATCGTTGTAATGGATTGGAATGGTGATGGTGCCAATGATATTTTTCTGGGTGGACGATCTATTCCTTGGGAATATGGTGCCCTGCCGCAGTCTTATTTATTGGAGAATAATGGTAAAGGACAGTTTAAAGATGTAACAGCGCAGAAGGCTCCAAGCCTTATGCATATAGGATTTGTGAGCGGCGCCTGCGGCGCCGATATAGATGCTGATCAGGATGCAGACCTTATACTATCCACAGAGTGGGGCCCCATCATTATTTTTAAAAATGAAGTACAAAAATTTATACAGACCAATGCCACCAATAAAAATGGCTGGTGGAATTGTGTAGAAACTATGGATGCGGATGCAGATGGAGACTTGGATTTGGTATGTGGTAATCTTGGCCTCAACAGTAGGCTTAAAGCCAATGCAAATGAGCCGGTGCGTATGTACTATGCAGACTTTGACAACAATGGCAAAAAGGAACAATTGCTTACCTATTATCTCAATCATAAAGAAATACCTTTTGCCAATAAAGATGAGCTACAAAAACAGCTGCCTATGCTAAAGAAGAAATTTTTGTATGCAGAAGATTTTGCAAAGGCAACGCTTACAGACTTGTTTGAAAAAAGCAGTTTACAAAAAGCAGCTCAGTTTACAGCAGATTATTTTGAAAATGTTGTATTGCTGAATGATGGAAAGGGTGTATTCACTATTCAATCTCTACCCTGGCAGTGTCAGCTAAGCCCGCTGCAATGTGCTGCTATGATTGCAGATGATCACCATAAAAAAACATGGCTATTAAGTGCAGGAAATTTTTATGAAAACAATATTGAGATGGGTCGCTATGATGCTTGCTATGGCTATATGACCAATCTTCAAAATGGTATTGTAACGGAGCCGCTGCGCAATGTTTTACTAAAAGGGCAAGCAAGAAAAATACTACCCATCCAGATTGGAAAGCAAACAGCTTATATCATTGCCAGAAATAATGAAACGCTGATGGTGGTGGGGTTTTGATAGTATTTTGTTTGCTATTGTTTATCCAGAAAATTTTTGACCAATGCTTCGGCATCTGCACAGGCTTTTGATAGTTCATCATTCATAATTACATGATTAAAATGATGCTGATGGCTTATTTCATATGCGGCCTTCTCTATTCTGGTTGCAATGGTTCCATCTGTTTCTGTGCCTCTCTGCATCAATCGCTTTTTTAGGATTTCTATGGAGGGCACATTTATAAAAATAGAAAGATATTTTTTTGGATAAAGTTGCATCACATGCATGGCTCCTTTTACATCAATATCCAAAATAGGGTATTGGTGATTATCCCAAATTCTATTCACCTCAGATTTTAAAGTGCCATAATATTTTCCGGCATATACCATTTCCCATTCTATAAAATCATCTGCATGTATTTTTTCTGTAAATGCCTGCTCTGTGAGGAAATAATATTCTACACCATGCTGTTCGATACCTCTTGGCAATCTTGTAGTGGCGGATATGGAAAATGCTAATTGCGGATATTTATTTAAGAGAAATTTAGTAATAGTAGATTTTCCAGCCCCTGAGGGAGCGGTTATGATGATGATTTTCTGTCTGTCCTGCATGGCCTGCAAAATTGGGGAAATGATATCACGAAAAAAAGCCACCATCTTTAGGTGGTGGCCTATCATCAAATTCACAAAAACTTTCGAATTAATTTACATTGGTAGTAAATGTTATTTCTATGTCAGTTTCCCCAACTGCTATTGTATCACCAGCTGCTTTTTCTCCCGGCTTATGTTTGAGTGTAATTTTCATTGTACCAGTGCCGGCAGCACCTGCATCCCAATTGGATTCCAGACCTACAGGCAAGCCTACAGCATCTATATCAGTAGTTGTTACTGATGCGCTGCTTCCTGATGGTGTAAAATAAAATTGATGGTCCACATCTTCTTCCATTATTTCTTCAGTTATATCTTCTGCCGGGCTTACACTTTCATTTAAAACAGAGAGGGTACAATCATACTCCTTACCTGCTTCCATATTTATTTCATCAAATTGTGTAGGTCCATTTCCACCTTCACCATCCGGGTCTTTAAAAATGAAGGTAGATGTAAAGCCTGTGGCTACATCTTTAAGACTCACCACAAGTGTGGTGATCAATTCTTCTTCATTAACGGGTTGTGGATCATCTTTTTTACAAGAGTTCAATAGAATAGATCCAACAAAAAACGCTGCAGTGGCTTTCAAAACGCTGTGTTTCATTTTCCTAAATTTTAAGTTTAAATATGTTTATGTATTGCAAAAGGAATTTTTAATCGGAGAGATACATTGGTGCCCATTTCATCAGCATAATATCTAAAGGCATTCATATAATTTCGATATACCGTATTAAAAATATTATTAACTGCCACTATTAAATTGATGGGTCTATCCTTGGTTTGAATAGAAGTGCCGGCTTCAAATGATGTCAATCCATAAGCAGCCGGCGGAGGAGCATAATCGCTTTCTAAACTTAGAGAGCCATCTGTTTGTTTGATTTCTATATTGCCTGTGCCGGGTACTCTGTTTTGCTTTTCTGTATAAGTAAATTCTATTTTACAATATGGTTGTTTCCATTTACCGGCATCAGTAAATATGTATTCTACAGCAACCTCATGCGTATTTGGGGGCATTTGAATTAGCCAGTCTTTATCTGAAATATTCCAAGCCCAGAGTAAGGTTGATTTTAATTTCAGATTAATATGATCTCCTGTTTGTACAGATAAGGATATATCCCCACCATATAATCTTGCATCTGCCTGATCAAATTCAAAAGCAGGAAATGCTCCACGGATGGTAAGTTGTGGAGGGTAGGTGGGTTTCAAATAAATAAAATCATCAATTTGTTTGTAGAATATTTCTGATTCTATCTGCCATTTTTTGCCGCTATACTGATATCCTGCTATAAAGCTGTTTGCCCGCTCCGGCTGCAAATCGGCCTTTCCCTTTTCCAAGCGTGCTGCCCCATGATGCAAACCATCGCTATACAACTCATTTATATTTGGAGCTCTCCATCCTGTTGAAATATTTGCTGTAAGCCGATGATTCGTTTGCACTGCGTAAATCACACCTAAATTGCCAGAGAAACCATCAAAATTTTTATCGGGATATGTAGTACCATCATTTGCAAAAATGGAATAGATATTTTTTCTATCATATCTGGCTGCTGCCTCAAGTGCCAGTTTGCCAATATTCCACTTTTCAATGATAAATAAGCCAGCATTTAAAGCCTGATATTGGGGAATAAATAAACGATACTGATACCAATTGTCTTGATACATAGTGCTTACACCCATGCTGCCCCTTATCCCATTCCAACTATGATGATCCCATACCACTTCACCCGTATAGGTACTAATTCTTAGATCCAGCTGAGGAGCATCGGTGGAGGATGCAAATTTCTTCAAATCGTACTCCTGTCTGCTGTTGTACTGTGTAGCTAATATCAAATTGAGTTTTCCTGCATTTCCTGTTTGTATAAAACTATTACTTTTGAATAGGTAATGTTTTACCCTCTGCTTTGGTCTATCTAAATTATAACTAAAAGTGGCATCAGCAATATAATCCGGAGGTTTTCCGGAGTTGATTGCATTGATAAGATCTGTTGTATTGCCAATATGACTGCCTGTAAAAATTCCTAATTCTGTATCAAAACTGCTAAAGAATAATTCAGAACCCCAGTTTGATTTTAGCCATCCTGCGGTAGCAGAAAAATTATATTCTGCAATCCCGGAATTTTCTAACCAATAGTTTGGTGTTTTTGCATCACCGCCTCTTTTTATGGTACCCTGCACCCGCCAGCTCAAAGGACTTATATGCTTAAAATTACCTTCAAGAATGCCAGATAAAACCCCCATTCTATTGTTAGAAAAAAGAGCAGTATTTAATTCTCCGGAAATGCCCGGCAATCTTGAAAGCATTTTTGGCTCTACCAATACCACACCGCCAATAGCATCACCGCCATATCTAATGCTTGCTGCACCTTTAATTACAGTAAGCCTGTTTGCAATATTTGGATCAATTTCCGGAGCATGCTCACTGCCCCACTGCTGTCCTTCCTGTCTTATACCATTATTGATAATTAAAACCCGGCTGCTGTGCAATCCGTTGATAACTGGTTTGTAAATATTGGTTCCGGTTTGTAAGTTACTTACACCGGCAATTTTTTTTAGGGCTTCGCCCAATGATAAGCCTCTTGTTTGATCTAACTCCTTGCCACTTATTTGTGCTGCTGCACTGGCTCCGGCTTTTTGTATATCGGCATTTACAGTTACTTGCTCCAGCGTATTGTAATAATGGGTGAGTTGGATAGTCTCTTTAAAATCATCTTTTAAATGAATATGCAGCGTTAAAGGATTGCAATTAAGGTGCTTGATGCGTAAGTCATAAACACCGGGGCAAAGACCCTCTAACAAAAAATTGCCCAGCGAATCTGAAATTGTTTTTTTATTAATATCTATAATTTCTATATCAGCACCAGATAGCATTTCATGCGTATCAGGATCGGTAATGCTGCCTTGCACTTTTAAATAGCACTGCGCATTTCCCCAAGAAATCAAACAAAAGAAAAACACCACTGAAAAAAAATACTTCAAAATAGAATATTAATATATGAAACAATGTTGCAAAAATAGGGAGATTAAAATTTTATAGGATTAGAAATATTTTTTTAACAGACCTATATCAAAATTTTCATTTTCAACCCGGATGTATCAATATGGTTGCTTTTGTGACAAAAACTTTATTACAAATTTCACTTTTAAAAAATTTTATGATGCCATGATGCTGCACATCAAGACAAGTAAGATCAAATATGTCAATGCGTTATTTCTACTGCAAAAATCACCACGAACACATCTGTACTTTGTCCTTCATCTTTTCATGATTGGGACACTTGCAACATCAGGATAGATTGCTAAGCAAGTTGTGTATTTTTTATTTCGGTGTACAATGTTTGTATCAATCCATCTGCCAGACCAATTTTGGGTACATATATTTCATTGATATCTAACCATCGCATTACACTGATATAAATTTGGAGTGCGGGTACCAATACATCTGCACGGTCTGGGCGGAGATTGTATGTTCTTATACGTTGTTCAAGCGTAAACTGGTTGAGTTCTTTATAATAATCCTTGAGCAGTTCAAAAGTTAGTGGCTTGCCATCTTTACGTTTGCTCATCGAAAATATTTTATTGATATTTCCACCACTACCTATTGCCTCTATGGGATATTTACTTTTTATGTGTTTGCGAATTGCATCCCGCATTTCATTCCAATGATTATCTTCCACTAAGTTTTTGAGTAACCTAATGGTGCCAATATTGAAAGAGCGTTTATACACCAATTTATTTTCTGCAAAAAAAGTAAGTTCGGTACTACCACCACCTACATCAATGTATAAATAGCTATGCCGCTGATCTAAATTTTCGGCTATATGATTTTCATAAATAATGGTAGCTTCCTCATCTCCCGAAATGATGTTGATTTCAATACCTGTTTCTAATTTTACTTTTCGGATAATATCCTGACTGTTTTTTGCATCACGCATGGCACTTGTGGCACAGGCTTTTATTTTGGTTACATCATACACATTCAGCAAGTGACTATATGCTTTCATGGTTTGCAAAATCATTCCCACTTTGGCTTTGGAAATTTGACCTGTTTCAAATACGTCAAAACCTAATCGCAATGGCACACGCACTAAGTTAAGCTTTGCAAAATGTGGCTTTTGGCCCGGTGCTTCTGTAATCTCCGTTATTAATAATCTGGATGCATTGCTGCCTATATCAATTGCTGCTAATTTCAATCTGTTTTATTTTCTTTAATAGGTAATGAAATGTTTCTACTTGCGATCTTATTTTCTTTTTTCCTGCGGAAGATACATAGTTATTAGATAAATCATTTTCAAGTATTCTTGCTTTTACATTATCACTTAATTGTATATTGATGATATCTCTCAATTCCTGCTTAATCGTTTTATTCATTATGGGTACAGCGGCTTCCAATCTATGATCCAGATTTCTAATCATCCAGTCTGCACTGCTAATAAAAATTTTCTCATTGCCCCCATTATGAAATATCAATACCCTTGCATGTTCTAAATATTCATCCACAATGCTGATGGCATGAATACCCATAGTTTTCATACGAGCAGTAAGTTTTGGACAGAATATACCTCTTATGATCAAATCAATTTTTACACCTGCTTTTAAGGCTATCATTAAGTGATTAATCATACCAACATCACTTAGTGAATTTAATTTTAAAATGATCTGTGCCTCTTTACCTGCTTTTGCATTTTTTATTTCCCGTTGTATCAGTTGAATTAATTGTAAACGCATTGTATTCGGGCAAACTAAAAGTGTTTTGCAAGCTTTTAACTTTGTAAGCAACAATCTGGAATTTTGTAATCCATCAAAAATTTTATTGATATCTGCCATAATGCTTCTATTGCTGGTAAGCAAACATTCATCAGCATATACTTTGGCTGTTTTCTCATTTAAATTTCCGGTACTTACAAATCCATATTGTATCGTTTTTTTATTGTTTCTTTTTTTGATGACACATAGCTTAGCATGTACTTTCATATTTTGAATGCCGATCAATACCTTCACCCCTTCCACTTCAAGTTTTTCTTTCCATTCCAAATTATTTTCCTCATCAAAGCGTGCCCTTAATTCAAGCATTACAACCACTTCTTTTCCATTGCGCACAGCGTTTATCAGTGCATTTACAATCTTGGAGTTTGGTGCCAATCTATAAGCTGTGATTTTGATAGATACTACGTCTGGATCCATAGCAGCTTCTCTCAATAAATCTATGATTGAATCAAAAGAATGATGGGGAAAGTGGAGCAACACATCTTTTTTTGTAACCACATCCGTTACCCTTTGTGTATGCTGCAAATCTGGATGTACAAAGGCTTTTCTGCGTACGCTCTTCTGTTTAAATATTTCTGGAAAATCCATAAAATGTCTAAAATTATGGATGCGCCCACCGGGTATTACATTGCTTTGTCTGCCAAGATTTAATTTTTTTATTAAATATTCTACAAGACCAGCATCCATCTCTTTATCATAGACAAAACGAACTGCCTTTCCTATTCTTCGTTTCTTTAATCCTTTTTCAATTTTCTGTACAAATGATGTTGTAATGTCATTGTCAATATCTATTTCAGCATCCTTTGTTATTTTGAATATATGGGCTTCAAACAAATCAAAACCAAAATAAGAAAATATATGTGGTAGGTTAAATCGTATGACATCTTCTAATAGCATGATATGTGTTTCTCCTTTTGGAGATGGGAGTTTTACAAAACGACCCAGCATACGGCTTGGCACTTCTATCAATGCATATCGCTGTTGATAGGCGCTTTCTGAGCGGCGCATTACAATACCGAGATAGATACTTTTTTCTCTAAGATAAGGAAGTTGCTGCAGGCTTTGAATCATAAGTGGTATGATATTTCCCCTTACTTCCTCATCAAAGTATCTGCGTACAAAAACTTTTTGCTCTCTATTTAATTTCGTGTCGTCCACAATGAATACCTGCTCATCATTCATTTCCTGCTGAATATTTTTCCATATTCGGTTAAACTCACTTTGTTGCATTAAAACGATACGCAGTATTTCATCTAAAATGCTTTGAGGATCTTCTTCCAGATGCATGTTTGCTTTTTTACCACCCAGTTCAATCATTCTTCTAAGTGTGGCTACCCGCACCCTAAAAAACTCATCCAAGTTATTAGAATGTATTCCTAAAAAACGAATCCTTTCTTGCAAGGGCACAGAAGGATCATTGGCTTCTTGTAGTACCCTTGCATTAAAACTCAACCAACTTATATCTCTTAAAATTATATTTCCCATACATTATAGCAATTGAACAAATGTAGGAGGATGTGGTCTGGAGCTATATTAATTTTTGCAAAAAATCTATAATAAAAAATAATGATGGATAAGACTATGACGCCATTCATTAAAAAAAATTAAATGTAGAATATCTCTTGAAAAAGTCCTGAAAATTATTTATTGTTCATTCGATGATGTATCATTATTTTTCCAACCCGTATTTATCAATCAGATTCGTTTATTATGAGAATAACAGATATAAGAGCCACCACTGTTGCTATGCCTTTAGAGGCTCCTATCAGACATGCTAATGGCTGTCATTGGGGTAGGTTTATTCGTACCATTATTGAGGTGGATACAGATGAGGGCATTACAGGTTTGGGAGAAATGGGAGGCGGTGGTGAAAGTGCCGAATCTGCGTTCAAAGCACTAAAACCATATCTACTTGGTCATGACCCCATGCAGTTGGAATCCATGTATTGGAAAATTTGTAACCCAACTGCATCACTGTATAATAACAGAACCCAACTACATGCAGCACTCGAATTTGCCTGTATGGATATTATTGGAAAAAAATTAAATATTCGTGCTTGTGATTTACTGGGTGGAAGTCTGAGAGACAGTGTACCCTTTGCGAGTTATCTTTTTTTTCGTTATCGAAATGAGGAAACCGGAAAAGGCGGTGAAGAAAGCATTGAAGCGATGCTACAACAGGCCAAAAACTTGGTGCTTGAGCATGGCTTTACCACACACAAACTCAAAGCCGGAGTCTTTCATCCCAATCATGAAATTGAATTATATAAAGCATTGGCATCTGCCTTTCCTGCGCATACATTTCGCATAGATCCAAATGCCGCATGGAGTGTGGAGGAATCCATTCGAATAGCACATGCCATTGAGGATTTGCCAAATGATTATTTTGAAGATCCCTGCTTTGGATTAGATGCCATGCGACGTTTAAAAAGCCGTATTCGCATTCCTACTGCTACCAATACAGTAGTTGTAAATTTTGAGCAATTAGCAGCAAATATTCGTACAGATGCCATTGATGTTATTTTGTTGGATACCACTTTTTGGGGTGGCTTAAGGCAAGCTTGGAAAGCAGGGATTGTATGTGAAAAAATGCACCTAGGTGTGGCAGTACATAGCAGTGGAGAATTAGGAATTCAATTGGCGACCATGCTACATCTTGGCGCAGCATTGCCCAATCTTTCATTTGCCGCAGATGCACACTATCACCATCTTACAGACGATATTATTGAAGGTGGAAAAATGAAATATATCAATGGTGCCATTAAAGTACCCGAAGGGCCTGGGCTGGGTGTAGTATTAGATAAAGATAAACTACAAAAGTATAAAGAATATTATTTAAAGTACGGTGGTTATACCTATGATCGGGATCCGTTTCGCAAAGATTGGTACAGCATTCTGCCCGAAAGAAATTGGGCTTTACCAAAAAAATAAAATGAATGTCATGCAGGAAATAAATATAAAAGATGTGAGCGTTTTTGCTGATGGACTTGATCATCCGGAATGTGTAGCCATGCATCCCGACGGATCTGTGTGGGCAGGTGGCGAAGCAGGTCAGATTTATCGTATTTCTCCTGATGGTAAAGAGATAAAAGAAATGGCAAACACGGGTGGCTTTACATTGGGCATAGCATTCGCTCCAGGCGCTGAGTGGCTTGCTGCATGCGATCTTAAAAATCATTGTGTGTGGAAATTAGATTTAAGCAACAATCAATTGTCCTTATTTGCAGATGGTGCGGATGATGAAAAATTTAATATACCAAACTATCCAGTATTTGACAGCAATGGTATGCTATATGTGTCTGAAAGCGGTGCCTTCAGGACGGTGTCCGGAAAAATTTTTAAATTCGATACTAAAGGTAATGGCATGGTGTGGCATGAAGGTCCTTTCAATTTTGCAAACGGTATGTGTTTGGATGCTGATGAAAAATATTTATATGTTGTTTGCACATGGCTACCCGGAGTAGAACGAATTGAAATAAATGATGATGGTAGTGCAGGTAAAAGAGAAGTGTATTGCACTTTGCCCAGAACCTGTCCTGACGGCATTGCATTTGATAAATCAGGCAATCTCTATATTTCCTGCTACACTCCAAATCATATCTACAGCGTAAATAAGCAACAGGAAATTCATTTATTAGTAGAAGACTGGGAAGCACATACCCTTTGCAACCCAACAAATATTGCTTTTAGCATTATCGGCTCCTCCTATTTATATGCAACCAGTTTAGGAAGGTGGAATATGAGCAGGATGCCGATGGATGTAGAAGGTTTAGCCTTGGCAGGATGGAAAAATAATAAAACATCTTAGTTATCTATTGTGTAAGTCATAACTTTACTCCACCAAACAATATGCTATGAAAAATGAGTTTTTAAAATCACTGCTCTATTTTACTAAGCGGGATAGAAATGCTATTTTTATCCTATTAGGGTTGATTGTAATTGTAATTTTCTTGCCAGTTTTATTTCCAAAAAATGAAATCAGACCAGAAGTAGATAAAGTTTTACAAGCTCAGATTGATTCAATCGTAAGGTATCAACATCAGGGTGAAAAATATTCAAACAATAGCTACAAAAATGATGATCGCAACGGCCAATCAGCTACAATAAAATTAGAGCCATTTCGATTTGACCCCAATACATTATCAGAGAAAGGTTGGCTTCAAATGGGCTTGCAAGAAAGAACGGTACAGATACTGATGAACTATCGCAATAAAGGCGGAAGATTTCGCAAGCCGGAGGATTTGAGAAAAATTTATAGTTTGAAAGAAGAAGAAGCAAATGCATTAATCCCTTTTGTAAGCATAGAAGGCTATTCGGATAAAAGCAATGACAATAATGGATACGAAGATAAACCTTCAAGAAAAAAATCTTATTCAATTGTTGATATCAATACTGCTTCTGAAGAGGAGTGGAAAGCATTGCCGGGCATTGGCGACGTACTGAGTAAACGAATTGTAAAATTTAGAAATTCGATAGGAGGGTTTAATTCTATTGATGATGTAAAAAGAACTTATGGATTGAGTGATAGTACTTTTGACATGATAAAGCCTTATTTGAGATTTACAAATACTGGTCAATGAAAAAGTTGGGAAGAAACAAGCATTTTGAATTTTGTATTTTATTATTTATTCAATACTATTCTAAAAGTTGTGCCTTTGCCCGGCTCACTTTGTAATACGGTAAGACTGCCCTTATGATATTGTTCTACTATGCGTTTGCTTAGCGTCAATCCCAAGCCCCATCCCCTTTTTTTTGTGGTAAACCCAGGGTTAAATACTTTCAATATATCCTGCTTATTTATTCCTTTGCCAGTGTCTTTTATATCAATGATTAATTCACTTACTGTTTCTGATAAAATAACACTGATGATGCCTTTACCTTCCATGGCATCCAAAGCATTTTTTAAAAGATTTTCCATCACCCAATCAAACAATGGTGCGCACACCACAGCTATAACTTCATCATATGGTTGTTGAAATTGAAAATTAACCCTTCCGCCTGCTCTTTTCCTAATATAATCTATCATTGAATTTATTCTGTCTGATAGATTTATTTCTTCCAATTGAGGTTGACTTCCAATTTTACCAAAACGATCGGATATCAACTCTAATCGATCTACATCTTTTTCCATTTCAGTGGCCAATGCATGTATGTCCGGTTTTTCTTTTAATACTTCTACCCATCCTTTCAAACTGGTAACAGGGGTGCCCAACTGATGTGCTGTCTCCTTTGCCATACCGGCCCAAAGTTGATTTTGTTCACTTTTGTAAGCGGTATGCTGTGCCCTAAAAATGATAAAAAATAAAACACCGGCCACAAGTATCAAAACGATTGGATAGTACCTTACCTGTTGTTGCAGTGTACTGTCTCCATAATAGTAATTATTTGCAGTATAGGGATCTTCGGAAAGCACCAAAAGAATTGGTTTGTGTTGTTTTTTAAATTGCTTCAACTTGCGGGGTAAGAAGTTGCTATCAGTTGCCACAGAAAGGCTATCTACATTTAAACAATTAGCCGGATTAATACGATCTTGCTCATCAGTTTCAATAATGGGAATATCAGTATTTTCAGAAGATATTTTTGAGGCCAGTGTCAGGCTTGCATTGTCTTCCGTATAGATTATGGTGCGTTGTGCCTCTACCCATGTTTCTACACGCTTTTTTTCATCCGCTGCAATATGAGCTGCCAAATATTCTGCATATAAAACTGCAAGCACTACAAGTGCAAATGCACAGAGGTATAAGATATTTTTTCTTTGAAAGAGATTGACCATCTGGCATCAAAGTAAATATTGCTTTTCGTTATGAACAAATAAAGGTTTTAAGGTGTATGTAATGCTTAGATAAAAATGATTTTAACACGAATCGTATAAAGCATTGAGTAAAAAAAATGGACAATATGGGCACTATTTCCATGTCAACTCATAATATTTCGATTTAAGCATGCATGTGCAGCATCTCATTTCTTTTTTCCGATTATTTTGTATCGTTTTATGAAATTATATATCACCATTTTTTCCTGTTTTGTTTTATTTGGTCTTGCTGCGCAAAATCAAAACTCGGTGTTGCCATCCGATACAATGATCGATAGGTATGCCCAGCAGCAAACAAATATTGTTATTCAAGAAATACCAAAGCATTTATTTATAAAAGCTTCACTTAATAAAAAAGAAGTTTATACCGGTGAGCCGCTCAGTGTTAGCTATAAATTATATGCTTTATATGATTATCAATTAATCAATCCATTACAACCAAACTTTGAAAATTGTAGTGTAGTGGAATTGAATATACCGGATACAGGAACAATAGAACCCTACAATGACTTGCTATACCATGTAACTGTACTCCGCAAAGTGCAGCTTACACCCCTGCAAGCAGGTACCCTTTATATTGACACTTCTACTATGCCCATCAATGTTATGATAAGAAGCACAGAGTATCCTTACGATTATCATAATTATAAAACAACAATCACTGCTCCTACACAAACAATACGGGTAAAGGCATTGCCCCAAAAAGGCAGACCCGGCGATTTCAAAAATGTAACCGGCCGATTTAATATTGAAACAAAAATATCAGACACATCATCTACCACAGGTCAAACAAATCATTTTATTATTTCTATAAAAGGGCAAGGAAATTTTGATGCCATCAATGCACCAATTGTCAACTGGCCTCAGGGAGTTGAATTTTTTGATGCTACAGATTCCCAGTATATACGAACAGATAGTTTTCCTGTATCAGGAGAAAAAGTTTTTGACTTCCCATTTGTAGTAAAAACACCAGGCCTTGTACAACTACCTGCTGTACGATTTAGTTTTTTTAATCCTTCAAAAGGAAATTATGAAACAAAAATATCTACGGCACTTTCATTTAGTGTGCAAGCGGCCATGCCAAATAATATTCAACTTTTTCCTATGGATATTATTGACAACCGAAAACTACTTTGGATTGTACCCACACTTGCAATAATAGTTTTTTCAATCTTGTTCATTCGAAACAGAATACAATCAACCAAAAAGAAAGCTGTGCTACAGGATCCAAAAATAATAGCAGATAATATTCCTCAGAATATTTATACAACAACAGAAGTACGAAAGTCTATTTTGTTTGATCAAACCATGATAAGCAATTTAGATACAGATAACGATAATACAGCGTTTTTAAGTTTAACAGCTGATATTATAAACAAATGGTTAACAGTACAAACAGGCATTGAATATTTTAATATAAGAAATTTTGATGCTATCCTACTCACTAAGGGCATTGAACAATCTCATATAGATACAATAAAAAATATTCAGCAGCAAATACAAACCTATATGTATGCCAAAGGAAATTTTGAACCCGATAAGCATGCGATAAAGGATGCATTGATGAAGCTTCCTCTTGTATAGTCTATTTTTTAATTAATGGATAGAAGGTATTGCATGAATGAAAGGAGGGCTCACATTTATATTCTGGGGACTGAGCAAAAAGTTTAAAAAATCTGAAAAGGAAAATGGTACATCTATCACACTTCTTTGATTAGCCCTGAGTAGCTTTATTTTGAGTTGAAAGATTCTGCACTTGCGTTTGTATTTCTGTATTTTAAAAAATAAGGATGTTTTCTAAGTTATTTTTTACGCTGTTTGCTACTGTATAAAATTCTTTTGTTTCTTTTTCTAATACTTCTTCAATCCATAGTGTAAATTTTATTTTGACTAATTCCATATTTTTATAAGCATAAATATTTATTAATGATAGAGTGAGCTGATAGGCTTGCTGTATATGCGGATATTTTTTGAACAAGATGAATGCTCTTTGTTCCTGATTTATAGTCCAGTTTTCTTTTTTGCCAAAATATATCTGCATCTTGCTAATAGCTGTTTAGGGGTATCGCCATTCTCCAATACTTCCGGCTCATACTTTTTGTTTGTTTGGCTATTTTATGGCTTCCTTTTCTTTATCCAATTCTTTCCATCTTTGATTGATTCTGATATGTTGCAAGGCCTCCATTGCTAGCTTTATTACCTGAAATCTATCAGTAACCAATTGAGCATCTGTAAATACTGTTTTTACAGCAGCTTCCATATTTTTTGCCATATCAAGGGTTGCTTCCATTACCTGCAAACGCTTGTCCATGCTAAGTTTCAGCAATACTTTTATAAAATTTTTGGATAATGTGCCTTTTATAGATGCTACTAATGTTCCCCTTTTGCCATTTTTTATTAGAAACATGGAGTCTGCTACTTTTTCTACTTCGTGCAATTGCTGTTAACTAAGCACAACACCCATTGGCTGCTTTTGAGATTTTTTCATGAATTATAGAACCATGAGCAAGGTTTGCTGGGCTTTTAAATCTAAGTTGGCTAATGGTTCATCTAAAATACATCTGTTAGCCAGGTAAAATCATCATTTTGCAAATACTCACTTATTTATTCGGCTATGGAGTTTATTGTTTCAGATTTGGGGTGTGAATATAGGAGTAATAGATTTGAAAAATTTCAATTAATGGCAGCATGTAGCTTAAAAGTCTTTTCTTGCATGGAAGAAAAAACCACTTTCGCCAAACTGGTTAAAGCTATATTCAAATCTTAATACAATATCATAAGCCGCTACAATATCAAGTCCTGCACCACCTGAATATAAAAAGCGATTATTGAGTATGCTGGTGCCGGGATTTTTATCGTAGGCATAGCCCGCATCACCATACAGTTTTCCTAAAATCATAATTGGTACTTCAAATTTCTTTTTATTTCTTGAACTGGCTGGTAGGGGTACAATAAAATTAAAAAATTGTCGCCTGCCTGTTACCCTGCCTACACTTCCTGCCACTCCATCTATCACATAATACTCCAATCCTCTCATAAAAATATTGCCATAGCCAAAAAGTTGTTTGGTATAAAATGGTTGATTAAAAGGCACACGGAGTATGCCACCGTATTGATATTGTATTTGTGCTTTAGCAGATATAGGTTGCGTATAAGATGAAATGACACGGAGCGTGGTAGCATCTATTGGGCCTTTAAATCCGCCTTGTCTTGTAAGGTTTGCTTCTATCTGAAATCCTTTGAGAGGATATACATTATAGTCTGTATTGTAGTATCTGACTGTATAAGATAATTCTGGAATATTAACTTTTGATAATCCATTTGGCAAATAATTTGGGTTTCTTTGGGCTATACTATCTGATAATTTTTCAGAGGTAAATCCAATTCTAAAAGTATGCTTAGTGAGTATGGCTGGCCTATAAGTTAGATCAAATTGCAAACGCATACTTTCCCTTACATAATCATCGGGATTGTTGTAAAAAAGTTGCTTGCTGTTATTGCTGCCATAGTTGAGCTCTTTTTGCTTATTCAAATTTACAAAAGCATTATATCCAAATTTCAAAGATTTGAATGCATAGGGTCGTTCGTACTTTAGTGCCAGCTGTCTGCTATATCCGGTAATGAGCCAAAGGTTTAGTTTATCATTTCTGCCACTAAAATTATTATGAATTATTTTGGCCCCATAGTTTACCCTGCTTAAACTGGCATTTTGGGTAACCCACCATTCATTAAAATTTCTATCTATTAATTTGAAATAGGGTAGTGGGAAAATGTACCAGCGTTCCTTTACTAAAACTGAAATAAAGACAATATCTTCAAACTGGTTTTCTATTCTTACTTCTACTTGAAGAAATAAGCCAGTGTTAATGAGTTGTCTTCTGGCAAACTCAAGTTTTTCGGGTAGTTCAGCTGCCAATACATAATCTCCCTGTTTAAAAGAAAATTCCCTTTCAATGATAAATGGTTTTGTTTTCAGATTGCCATATACCGCTATACCTGCCACATATTTTAGCTTGCTGCCGCTATCAGATTTAATGGTAGTATCAATGGAAGAAATGATTGTAGGAATTGAATCGGACTGTGCATGCAAAACTGCTGTGCAAAAAATTGAAAAAGAAAATAATAAAATAGTTTTTAGGAACTTATTCATGCATGCATTCACAGATAAAATCGGTAAATATAGGGCTTTGAAGAGTTAAGACTAAAGAAGCAGCATGTTAAAGAACCATCCAATCAAATATCTAAATAATTCATTAGGTGTTCATAATTTTCTCGGAGTTCATTGGCAAAATGTTCATCACCAAAATAGGCTTTTACCTGATACTCGTATCGCTGTAATGTGGCCACAATATCAGAAACTTCATTTTTATTTACTTTGATACTTACAGACATCATGCCAGTACTTTTATTGATATAAGTATTTAACTGCGTAATGAATGCGTCGTTTGTTTCAATCAATCTGCACAATTCTCCAAATGAATATTGATAAGGATTTACTTCTAATACAACCACAGCACCTGGACTTGTAGCATTCATATAAATGCCCACACTTTTAATCAACTCAGATAAAAGAATAACCCCCATATACTCTTTTGTATCCTGATGGATAACAGGAATTAAATCTGCATTTTCTACAGATAATTTTTTAAGTGCTTCCAGTAGATGCTGCTCAGGATAAACATAAATTGGCATGAGGTCATTAAAGGTAGCTTCTACATGCAAGTCGTCCTGTACATCCGCAATGGCTTCTTCATCTATAAGTCCAATTAATTTATCCTGTTCAACAATGGGTAACTGTGTAAGCTTAGCATCTTCAAAAGCAAGCAGTGCTTCAGCAATGGTATCTTCTTTTTTTAAAATTGGAACCTGGGATAATATCAACTCATTAATCAGCATTGTTAAGTGTCTTTAATAGAAGACAAAATTATGTGGCCAATGTTGCAGTATGCGCATAAATTTTTGACAGAAAACTGTCCAATATTCTGTTAAATTCATCTGCTTGCTCCATCATAGGAGCATGTCCACATTTATCGATTAAATGTAATTCACTGCTGGGGAGTAATTTATGAAATTCTTTTCCTACAAAAGGAGGGGTTACCACATCTTGATTGCCCCATATCAGTAAAGTAGGTTGTTTGATTTGACTGAGTTCTTCACCAAGATTATTTCTGATAGCACTCTTTGCCAAGGACAGAATGCGTATAAGGTGAAGTCTGTTATTGCTTGTGGCATATACTTCATCCACCAATTCTTTGGTGGCAGTAGCAGGATCGTAAAATGTGAGCTCTGTTTTTCTTTTTATATAAGCATAATCTCCACGTCTCGGATAGGTGTCTCCCATGCCATTTTCATACAGTCCGCTGCTTCCCGTAAGGATTAGAGAGCGAATGTTTTCTGGGTGACGAAGTGTGTGAACCAAAGATATATGGCCTCCTAATGAATTACCAAGCAGGTTATAATCTTTTATGCCTTTTCGCTCAATAAACTTATGAATATATTTTTCAAAACCACCCACAGTGGTATGCAATAAATCAAGTTCAAAGGTTGGTAGCATAGGCACATAGACAGTGTACTGGTGCCTAAAATATTCAATCAAACTTCCAAAATTACTCAATGCACCAAAGAGGCCATGCAATAATACCAATGGAGGTCCGCTGCCCTCTTCAATGTATCTGAATTTTTCTAATTGTTTGAGTTCAAATTGCATGCATTCAACTTAATCGCTTCGCAAATAAAGCATTTATATTCACATAACCATACAAACAATTGCTAATCCTATCACTCATCGTAAAATATAAAATTCAATTTTGTAAAACGAATAGCTTGTGCAATAGAAAAAGATAGAAAAGCTTTATACAAAAAGTAACTAATCTATTATCAATTTTTTAATCAAGTATTTTCAGGTTTGATATTTCCAAAAAAATTGGTGAGTTGATTAAATAAGTCTTTGAAAATAGGTATTATTTTTCCAATGCCATCTACTACAAATGGGCCAAAAGGTTGCAGAAGTTGGTATAGCTTACTATCCGAAGTCGCAGTATTAGTCAGTATGCCAAGTTGATTCATATAAAAAAAAACAACACTGAGTATAAAGGCATACAACGTCATATACATTAATGCACCACCAATTTTATTTACCCAACCAAGAAATGCAAAATCTGCAATATTCTCAATCAACTTTGCTGACCATCTTACTATCAGCACTACGGCTATAAAAACCAGAGCAAATGAAATGACAGGCAGCCAAGTAGTTCCGATATTAGAATTGCTTTGTAACCAAGCTGCTACCACAGCAGAAAGTTTTACCGCAGCAGCAATACCTGCTATAAAAGCAAGCAATGAAAACACTCCCATTATCAATCCCTTCGTCAGACCTTTATAAAATCCGATAGCCAAAATGATGATACATATAATATCAATAGACATTATTGCTGGGTATTGGTTAGTAATTCTTTTACCACTGCAGAAATAGTTTTGCCATCGGCTTTACCAGCAAATTGTTTTGAGGCTATTCCCATGATTTTTCCCATATCAGCCGGGCCGGATGCGCCTGTATTTGCAATTATTTCTTGAAGCATGGATTTGAGCTCTGTTATATCTAATTGTTTGGGCAAAAAAGCTTCAATTACTTGGATTTCTTCCCTTTCCTTTTGTGCAAGATCGGCTCTATTTTGTTGTTCATAAATTTCTAAAGCATCTTTACGTTGCTTCGTCATTTTTTGTAGCATTTTTATGGCGGCTTCATCAGAAATAACACCGCTGAATCCGGGCTCTGTTTTAGCTTTTAATATCTCAGCTTTTATAGCCCTCAAACTGCGTAGTGCAGCTTCATTCTTTGATTTCATGGCTTCTTTCAGCTGCTCCATGATTTGTTGTTCCAATTGCATATTACAGTCTTGATTTTTCTTGTGTATTTCTAAATTTTTGATAAAACGATTTTGCAAACTCTTTCATTTCATTAGACAATTCTGGTTGGCTGGTGGCACGATTATATGTATCTGCCATAGTCATCAATGTTTGATAAAAGAAGTCTGCCATTTCATCTACCATCATATCTTTTGTCCATAAATCCATACGCATGGCACTCTTGTCTGCCCCATCCCAAAAGCTCAAAATCATGCCTTTGGCTTCCTGTTTATTTTCTGCTGTTGTCTCACCGGCATGCCAGTGTATGGCTTCCGGTATTTTATCTTCCCCAAGGGATACCTGTATAGTTATATCAGATGTAGTCATAATTTAATTTGGATGCAAAGTAAAGCCGCATTGGTTTAAAAGAGTTTATCAAATAAAATTGGAAGCAATTTAAAGCACAGACTTAGTAAATCCAAATTATACGCTAAGTCATATTCACTATACTAAAAAAACAATTAGAGGCATTCCCTAATTGTTTTTTAAAGTATCAGAGCATTTTCCTATACATAAGTTATATGAAAAATAGCTCGGTCATTATTTTTTAGACGCTACTTGTGCGCTTACCCATGTATAGGTTTTTTGCATACCATCCAATAATGGTTGGGAAGGCTGCCAGCCCAATTTTTCAAATATCAATTTATTATCTGAGTTTCTACCTCTTACTCCTGTAGGACCAGTAATATTCTTAATGGAAATCTGCTTACCGGAAATCTTTATGGCCATTTTTGCAAAATCATTTATGGAAATCATTTCTTCACTTCCGAGATTGACAGGTCCGGTGAAATCACTTTGCATCAACCTGCGAATACCTTCCACACATTCATCCACATAAAGAAACGACCTGGTTTGCTTTCCATCTCCCCATACTTCTATGGTTCCATTTCCCTCTGCTTCAGCTACTTTACGACACATGGCAGCAGGTGCTTTTTCTTTGCCGCCTGTCCAAGTGCCCTGGGGACCAAAAATATTATGAAAGCGTGCTATCCTTACTTCCATGCCATGGTTTCTATGGTAACTCAAAAAAAGCCGCTCACTAAATAATTTTTCCCAACCATATTCACTATCCGGTGCTGCCGGATATGCACTTTCTTCAGAGCATTTGGGATTTTCAGGATCGAGTTGATTATATTCTGGATACATACAAGCACTGCTGCTATAAAATATCCGCTTTATACCTGCCTGATAAGCTGCTTCCAAAACATTCAGATTACAAAGTGCTGAATTATGCATTACTGATGCATCATTGTCACCTGTAAAAATATAACCAGCACCACCCATATCTGCTGCCAATTGATATACCTCGTTCATACCGATTACAACATTATTTGCAATTGAAGGCTCTCTGAGATCGCCAATCACAAACTCGTCGGCATTCATATTGCCGTATTCGTTTTCTTTTAAATCCACACCTCTAACCCAATAGCCTTCTGATTTTAGTCTATTTACTAAATGACCTCCAATGAAGCCACCAGCACCACACACTAGCGCTTTTTTCTGCATTTTATAGTCTAATTTTTGATTTGCAAATATATATCTGCACACTTCCAAATAACAAGTGTACAAAATCAAATTCTCAAATAGGTTCAAAAAAATAGGCTATCTTTTTGTATATTTGATAGCCTACTCTAGTGGAGCTGGGCGGAGTCGAACCGCCGTCCAAACGTCATTGCAACAAGCTTTCTACATGCTTATTTCTTTATTATTTGTAGGCGATATACAGGAAAAGAACCAACCAATATATCACTTAGCTGAATGATCTTTTGTCATCTGCACAGCCTAAGATGACAGCAACCTTTATTTTTTTTGAGTCGGCGGTGGAGCTTGGTTAAAGGTCAACCTGCTCAACACGGCCCTAATGATTACCCAATCACTGATTAGGCAGCCATAGCGAAGTTAGATTCGCCTTTTGTGTTTTGAATCTTCAGATTAAAGTGCTAATGATACAACGCACTGCATGCTTACACCTGCCTCAACCAACGCTGTCAAAACCAAATACAGCCCCGATATATTTTTAAGGATATTTTCAAAGAACTTATTTGAACAATCTAAATACATCTAAACCTAATGCATATACCATTAACCCTAACAATAATACCATGCCAACAGTTTGTGCATATTCCATAAACTTATCACTTGGCTTTCTTCCTGTTATCATTTCAAAGATACAAAATAATGCATGGCCACCATCTAATGCCGGAATGGGCAATATATTCATAAACGCAAGGATGATTGAAAAAATAGCTGTCATTGTCCAGAAACCTCGCCAATCGCTTAGCTCACCGCTAAATGCATTACCAATACTGATAACACTACCTAACGAATCATTTACTTTTATTTCTTTTGAAACAAAAAGTTGCTTCAAATTTTGAATATAGTTTGCAAGTGTTTCCCAGCATTTGTGCCATCCCGCAGGTATTGATTCTGCGAAAGTATAATTGATTTTTTTTGTGCCGAGCACTTTGCCCGCTGATTGAAAACCAATATTACTTGCACCTGTAGAGTCGTATAAAACTGATGCATGAGTTGTATCTCCATTAGCATTAATCAGTGTCAGAATAGCTGTTTGATTCTTTATAGGTTTCGAGGAAAATAATTCAGAAGCCCATTCAATCTTATCATTATTTACCGCAATTAAGGTATCACCCGCATTGATAATCCCCTCCTTTATTTTGACTTTTGCAGCATCTATAGAATCAATAATAGCTGGAAATCTTAAATAGGTAAATCCACCTCCTTTATTTTTATTAAGTTGTCCTACAAATCCTTCAGGAATGGCTAATTTTTTTGTGGTTCCATTTCTACTTATTGTTATTTCTTTGGGTTCATACTGTAAAAAAAGTAAAGTGGCCGAACCCACTTTTTCATAAGGTACGTTACCAATGGCAACAATCTGATCTCCATCCTGCATACCTATATTTCTACCGAGACTATCTACTGTAACGCCATACTTCAAATTTTGGGCAGGTATATATTCATCACCCCATACCCAAGCAATCATGATAAATAATACTATTGCCAATAAGATATTTACAAAGACACCACCCACCATAATGATTAACCGCTGCCAAGCTGGTTTACTTCGAAACTCCCAAGGTTGTGATGGAAGTTTCAGTTGCTCTTTGTCCATACTTTCATCCACCATACCGGCTATTTTTACATAGCCACCAAAAGGAATCCATCCAAGACCATACTCTGTGTCTTTTATTTTCTTTTTAAAGATGCTAAACCAAGGGTCAAAAAAAAGATAAAATTTATCTACCCTACATTTAAACCACCTTGCAGGGAAAAAATGCCCCATTTCATGTAAGGTCACTAAAATTGAAAATGACATTACAAACTGAAGTGCTTTTACTCCCACTGTACCCCAATCTATAACTAATAATTGCATAAAAATTTCTTGAACTCGTATTTAAGTGGGGCGAAAATAAGGGCAATGGGGTTTTATTGCTTAGTTAATGTTTGTGAAATAAAAAACCCTTCATTGTTTTAATCAACGAAGGGTTTTTTATAACTACATAGTCTTTTTTAAGAATAGGTAGTCTTAAAATAAAATACAAATTGTTGTCTCCCTACAAAATCTAGTCCTGTAATAAATCCAGTTGAGCTTTCAAGTCATTTTTAATACTACGTTGTTTTGGTGTCATTGAGGCATCTGGTATTGGATTCAACTCCCAAATGTCTGATCTTGTATTAAAAAAGTTTTTATCTTGATTGGGTTTATCGTAAAGTTTATATTCATTATTATTTATATATCTAATTTCAGGTTTTGCAAGACTGTTTCTCCAATAACAAAAAACCCAATCTCTATCCCGGCCTTTAGTATTCGTTAAATCATCATAAAAACTAACACCATCTTGGATACCATAGGCTGATAAATCTGAAACACCTGCCACATCTGCTAAAGTTGTGAAGAAATCAGTGTAATCTATTAATTCATTATTTTTACTTCTCGGAGCTACAGTTCCGGGCCAATAGGCCACCAAAGGTGTAGTAGTACCCGGCCTGGTGGTTTGAGTTTTGGTACCTTGAATAATTTGATTTTTCCATCTGGAATAGATTAATTCTTGAGTAGCATTATCTGCAATAAACAGGAAAAGGGTATTTGATAGTAATCCTTCATCTTTTACTTTCTGTATCACCTGACCCATCATCTTATCCATATATTCCACCATGCTTTTCACATATCCTGTATCCTGCGCAGTTCTGTCATCGTCTGGATTCCAATTTGCATAGTCAGGATGATCAGGACTTGGAACATACGGCTGAGCTATGAGGTTAAATGAATACTGGATATAAAATGGATTTCTTTTATTGGAGTCAATAAAATTACTGGCATATTCAAAAAACATATCTTCAGAATAGCGGTTTAGCGTTACGCTATCAGGTAAAAAATCACCGTTTTGATATAAAAGCGGGCTTTTGTATCGTCTGACACGTTGGTCACCGCTAAAAGGTAGATAAACTTGATATTTATCAAAACCAGCACTAATGATACGCTCATCACCCCCATTGTTTTGCCATTTCCCCACGTAGCAATTTGTATACCCATTATCTTTTAGCATGTTGGCCACTGTTAATTCATCTTTCCCTAATTGCCCCCATGAAATGTAATTTCTAAAGTTATATTTTCCCGTTAAATATGCCAGACGTGATGGAAATCCATCCGGATGAGAAAAACATTGTGAGAACTGCATACCATTTGCAGCCATAAAATTTAGGGTAGGTGTGCTGTATGACTTACCACCAGTAAATTCTGGAACCTCATATCCAACATCATCAGCCATAAATAATATAATATTTGGCTTTCCTGTTCTAAAATTAATGCTTTCCTGTTCTATATTACTTAGAATTACTTCATTTGTTTTTCTACAAGAACTAATACTAACTAATAGAATACAAAACAAAATTAAAGTCTTGTGTATTTTGCATTGGTGTGATTTCATATTTAATTATTTGGGGTAAAAATATAAAAAAAAAATTAACGATTCTTTTAGAGTTCTATAAAATTCGATTAAAACGAATCCAGTAAATATGATTAAGATAATGCTATAACTAAATTTGTGTAAACTATTTTTTACTATTTTATTCAATTTAATTTACCTTATCATAGCTTTTCTATTTGAAGTAATTTCGAATTTAGATTCAGCGTATAAGTGAGCCTAAAAGAAAATTCAAATATTGTCATATTTGAACACCCAAATCTTTATCCCTAAGACTTATTTATGTTCCTTTCCATTTTTTGTAGACATGATAAACAGTAAACCCTAAATATAACACCTTATGTCAAAGCTAATATTTCTTACTATGTATTTAAACAAGTTAGGCAAAATCAATATCAATAAAACAAGTGTCTATTTGGCTCCAATAAAGAAGGTTGTACATTTCGTTCTATTTATTGTTTCATTATAGTACGCTCAAATTACATCAAATAGAACCTGCTATCATCCCCTTGATTTATTTTTTTAGTAAGTCCATTTCTGCTTTGAGGTTATTTTTTATTGCTCTTTGATTTGCTGTTAAGGATGCATCAGGAATTGGCTTTCTTTCCCAAACATCGGAACGAATATTGAAAAAATTCTTATTTTGATTGGGATTGTCATACAATTTATATTCATTATTGTTAATATATCTTATGGTTGGTTTTGAAATTCCATTATCCCAATGACAAAATACCCATTCTCTATCTTCACCGGATGTCTTGTTTAAATCATCATAAAAGCTTACACCATCCATTTTACCATAAGTAGAAAGATCACTTACTCCGGCCACATCTGCAAATGTTTTAAAAAAATCGGTGTAATCAACTAATGTACTACTGGTGCTATTAACGGCAATTGTACCCGGCCAAAAGGCTACTAAAGGGGTTGTTGTGCCAGGTCTGTTTGTTTCTGTTTTTGTTCCATGTATAACAAGATTATTCCATCTGGAAAAAATTTGTTCTTGTGTGGCATTATCTGCTATAAAAAGGAATAATGTATTTGAAAGTAGTCCCTCATCTTCAACTTTCTGAATAACCTGACCCATAATTTTATCCAAGTACTCTACCATGCTTTTTACATACCCGGTGTCTTGTGCTGTCTTGTCATTGTCCGGATTCCAATTGGCGTAATTTGGGTGAATTGGGCTCGGTACATAAGGTGCTGCAATTAGATTAAAAGAATACTGGACATAAAAAGGATTCCTTTTATTTGAATCAACAAAATGGCTAAAATATTCAAAAAACATATCCTCTGAATACTTATCTTTTGTCTCTATATCTGGCAAAAAGTTTCCATCTCTATATAGCAGTGGACTTTTGTATCTTCTTTCTCTTTGATCACCGCTAAAAGGAAGATAAACAAGATATTTTTCGAATCCTGCACTCTTTATACGTTCATCTCCACCATTATTTTGCCATTTGCCCACATAGCAATTTTTATATCCATTATCTTGTAGCATATTAGCCACAGTTAGTTCATCTTTTGGCAATTGACCCCAAGAAGTATAATTTCTAAAATTATATTTCCCAGTTAAATAGGCAAGACGAGAAGGAAACCCATCTGGATGAGAAAAGCATTGAGAAAACTGCATGCCGTTTGCCGCCATAAAATTTAAAGTGGGTGTGCTATATGATTTTCCACCTGTAAATTCAGGTATTTCAAACCCGAAATCATCTGCCATAAATAGTATAATATTTGGCTTTCTGGGTCTTTGCTTAAGGTTTTCAATTTGTTTTTTTTCTTCTACAGTTCCTATACTTTTCTTACAAGAAAATAAAGAGATTGAAAAGATACAAAATACAAAATATAGAATAGATTTTTTGTTTTTTAGTGGCATAATTGAATTTTTATATAGAAACAGTTGTCAAATTATTATTGTTCAATGGGTGTTAAGTATTGAGTAAATGAATATCCTTCCTCTCCATCATCAGTTTTTATCAACCACCATTGATCGTTTTCTTTTCTAACCAATGTTACAATCTCATGTCTTGCAGCCTTGCCTACTACCTCGGTATCAGTACCAGGGCCTTTACGAATATTCAAATTCGTACGGCTGGTAGTTACTTTTAATTTTGCTCCTTCATGTATGCCTGCCACACTATTGATATTCAACATCAAATCTCCAGAAGCATAATCAGGATCAATACTGCCATATAAATCCCACAATTTTTGCTTTGTAGCGCCAGTAGCTTCTCCATCAATGTATAATACATTATCCTGCTCTCTTACTTGCAAATTGCTTACAATACCATTACCAGCTGCTTCTATAAGAGCTTTATATTTATTTTCTAAACTCATTTTTTTGATTTTATTTTTTTACTAATTCAGCAGATTCAATTTTTTTAAGACCTAAAGATTTTAATGTATTTAAGCTCATCATTAATGTCTGCAATTTATCTTTCGCTATTTCTCCAGTAAGTGTAAGTACTCCCTCCTTTAAATCTGTTTTCACACCTGGAAAATCTTTGCAGGCATCTGTAATGGCCTGTGCCAATGCATCAGATACTTCGGGTACTACCGGAGTGTCAACAACAGCAGGAATGATTGTGCAATTATTTACCACTGATTTTACACCAGATATTGCTTTTACTGTTTTTTCACAAAATGATTTGCATGCATCATCTTTACAAGCACCAGACAATGTTACAACACCTTCAACCACAGTAGCGGTTAGTCCTGTCATTTCAGGGTTTGTCTGAATTTTTTCGTTGATGGCTGTTAATAAGTCGCTGTCTTTAACAGTTCCTTTACAGGAAAAAATAAATACCATTCCTATCAAAAGAAAAGGCATGTAAAGTGATTGTAGTTTCATATTCATTTAAATTTTGAGCAAAATAGAAAGATTTTTTTTTGTACTGATGTTTTTTTTTCGGAAAAAAATTTTATGGAGTAAAAATTTTCGATTGACACTATCTTTAGACCCTTATCAATAATTATGGAAATTAGTTTTCATGGAGCGGCATCCTGTGTTACAGGCAGTAAGCATATTATTCATTTGGAAAATGGCAAAAAACTTTTGTTGGATTGTGGACTCTTTCAAGGCATGGGCAAAAAAACGGACGAACTCAATCAACATTTTGGTTTTGACCCAACTACAATTGATTATATGCTCTTAAGTCATGCACATATAGATCATAGTGGGCTTATACCCAAACTCATTAAAGAAGGATATAAGGGAAAAATTTACTGTACCTCTGCTACCGTAGATTTGGCCACCATATTATTGGAAGACAGTGCCGAGATACAAAGGGCAGATAGTAAATTTATAAATAAACGAAGGGCACAAAAAGGGCTTCCGCTCTTTTCCCCCTTGTATTCTATAGAGGACGCAAAAAATGCAACTACTCATTTTGAAAAAGTGCCCTACCGGGAATGGTTTAAGTTGGATGATAATATAGAAGCCATGTTTACAGATGCTGGTCATATCATTGGTAGTGCATCTGTACACCTGCGTATTGGTGAAGAAAAGCCAATTTGTATAACCTTTAGTGGCGACGTAGGTAGATATCGAGATGCCATTTTATGCAGCCCGGAAGTATATCCGCAAGCAGATTATATTTTACTTGAGAGTACTTATGGCGATGAATTGCATACACCTGTTCACAATACTACTGATGTATTACTTGATTGGATAATAAAAACCTGTGTTGAAAAAAAGGGTAAGCTCATTATTCCAGCTTTTTCAGTGGGTCGCACTCAGGAATTATTGTATTATTTGAATCAGCTAAGCAACGAAAATCTTTTGCCTAAACTAACCGTTTATGTAGATAGCCCACTCAGCAAAGAAGCTACAGATGTAGTGAGAAGTCATCCTGAAAATTTCAATAAAACAGTAAAAGCGCTTTTAGAAACGGATTATGATCCTTTCGATTTTCCGGGTTTACATTTTATTCAATCCTCCGAAGAAAGTAAGCGATTAAACACCATACATGATCCATGTATCATCATTTCAGCAAGTGGTATGGCAGATGCAGGACGCATCAAGCACCATATCATGAATAATATTGATAACGCTTCCAATACAATTTTATTGGTTGGCTATTGTGAGCCTTATTCACTAGGGGGTAAATTGGGCAGGGGTGATAAACATGTTAAAATATTTGGCGAATTTTATGAGGTAGTGGCCACGGTGGGCAAAATGCACAGCATGAGTGCACATGGAGATTATGAAGATTTAATCAAATATTTAGATTGTCAGCAAAAGGAAAAAATTAATCAAATATTTTTAGTACATGGTGAGCCTGACACACAGCAAAAATTTAAGAAAAGGCTCTTGGATAAAGGGTTTCCAAATGTTGTAATACCTTCACTACATGAACAAATAGAGCTAGTATAGTTTAATCAAAAGCTTGCTTATTCGTTTGGTACCAGAGCATCATTTCCTTGTTGATGTCTGCTTCATTAGACGTATCTGTTATCAACTGATCGAAGCTCATTTTTTTTATTTCTAAACAATATTGAACTAAGATGGCATTTAAAAAATAGTTTAAAGGAGCAATGGTGCTATCTTCAAATTGAATTTCCCATAAATCCTTATTTGCATTTACATATTTCTGAATTTGATCTGCCAACTGTATCTCATTATTTTTCTTTCTTGATAAATATTCTGCAAAACCTTCCCATTTCCATTCTGGAATGTTTGCAATAGGTTTTGAATGCCATAAACCCAAATGATTAAATTGCATACAATGAGTTATTTCATGGGCCAATAGTTCGGACAATTTCCAATGATACCCATTTAGATCCATATAGTTTTGTGCTGCATATATCTCACCTTGCAATACCACTTTATTGTAAAATCCCCAGGCAAAAGCTTTGCCCCTAATTGCTTTGATGATGGATGGATACACGGAGCCGTCGTTCAAGCAAATATCCAATTCAATTTTTTTGCTATACATTACTGATTGCTGAGCAATGCTAAGTGCCTGCTGCACCCTCTGGATGAATACCGTATCTATAACTGCATTGTGATAGATGGTTATATTTTTAAAAACAGTTTTATTTGCGTAAGAAAGCGATGGATATAGGATAATAATTAGTAGCAGTGAAATTAATAGCAATATAGTAGCCATAAAGCGGAAAACCCATTGTCTTAACTTTACATACATAAACGAACTTTAAAAAAATCTAATCTTACTCACACGCCAAACTGTGATAAATGATGATTCAAATGTTTGTAAAACATATTGTTCCATTCTGTGGCACTGAGCTTACCAAAGGATAATGACATTCTCCCCTCAAAACTATGTTCACCCATTTCTACGGTCTTGTTTATATAGCTGATTAACCTGATTTTTTCTTTTTCAAAATCCCTGCTGTCTTTAATAAGAAATGCCGGAGCCGTTTGGGAGCTTTTCTTATAGGGCGTTTCACTCACTATGATATTTTTTATAAATGTTTTCAAAATAAATGCAACAAAGAAGTTTGGCTTGGGATGTTTGTTTTCAAAAGCCATTTCATAAGTTACATTACAGTGCGCCAGCATTTGCGATACATTCATTTTGCCCCATTGTGGCACTGTTGTAGGGCTTAGCTGATTGATTCTTTGTATCATTTGATTGGACACGGCACTGGTGAAAATATTTGGTAGAGCCATTATGTATTTTTTTAGATATAATGAAAAATTTATATGTAATACGGGTACAGTTTATACCCTATCTATATAATCCTTATAAGCAAATTTAGGGTACTTACCCTTTTTATACACTCCTTTATTATGTAACTAAAATTTTTTAGTATAACGAATAAGCGAATACAAATAGGACAAACTTGAATATAATTTTTCAGTAAAAAAATGCATAACAGAATCAACATTACCAAATAGAGGCAAACCTTACATTTGCCAGCATTATAAAAAATCATTATGGCAGAAAAAATAAAAGTGCTACATCCTGTAGTAGAATTAGATGGGGATGAAATGACACGTATTATTTGGAAGTTTATAAAAGAAAAACTCATCCTTCCTTATTTAGATATTGATATCAGGTATTATGATTTAGGTATGGAGTATAGAGATGAAACCAATGATCAGGTAACCATCGATGCAGCCAATGCCATAAAAGAATTTGGTGTAGGTATCAAATGTGCCACCATTACTCCTGATGAGCAAAGGGTACAAGAGTTTGGCTTAAAGCAAATGTGGAAAAGCCCCAATGGTACCATAAGAAATATTTTGGATGGCACAGTCTTTAGAGAACCCATTGTATGTAGCAATGTGCCCCGCCTTGTTCCCAACTGGACCGCACCCATCTGCATAGGCAGACACGCTTTTGGAGACCAATACAGAGCTACTGACTTTGTAACAAAAGGCAAAGGAAAATTGACCATAAAATTTGAAGGTGAAGATGGTACCGTACAAGAATTTGAAGTATATAATTATAAAAGTGACGGCGTGGCATTAGCCATGTATAATACAGATGAAAGCATTCGTGGTTTTGCAAGGGCATGTTTGAATCAGGCTATCATAAAGCAATGGCCGCTATACCTTTCTACAAAGAATACAATTCTCAAAAAATATGATGGCAGGTTTAAAGATATTTTTCAAGAGGTGTATGAAAATGAATTTAAAGCACAGATGGATGCTATCGGTATCACTTATGAACATAGGCTTATAGATGATATGGTAGCGAGTGCACTTAAGTGGAATGGTAATTTTGTATGGGCTTGCAAAAACTATGATGGAGATGTACAAAGCGATACTGTGGCTCAAGGTTTTGGTAGCTTAGGGTTAATGACATCTACCTTAGTAACACCAGATGGAAAAACTATGGAAGCAGAAGCAGCACATGGCACAGTTACTAGACACTACAGAGAGCACCAAAAAGGAAAACCTACAAGTACAAATCCAATAGCCAGCATATTTGCTTGGACACGTGGACTTGAGTTTAGAGGTAAAAAAGATGGCAATGATGCATTAGTTCATTTCTGTAAAACTTTGGAAGCAGTGTGTGTGGAAACTGTGGAATCCGGTAAGATGACAAAAGATCTTGCTGTTTGCATACATGGCAATAAAGTAACACATGGTGAGCATTACCTTTATACAGAAGAATTTTTAGATGCTTTAGATCAAAATCTGAAACTAAAACTCGGTATGTAATTTCCGATTAATTGGTTACAATCATTTTTAATAAAATGTCGCTGCCTTGGTAGCGGCATTTTACATAGTATAAACCGGGTAGAAGTTGTAGTTCTTTTAAAGTAATCATTCCATTTACAGCCCACTGCACATCATCATATACCAACTTTCCATATATGTCATAAATACTTATCGGTATATCTCCAATTACAGAGAAGGGTGTTTCAATTCTTGCACTTGATATAACTGGGTTTGGAAAAATCCTCCAGTCTTTGCCAGCACCATATACAAATGTCAAAGTAGATGAATAATTGTAAAGACCATTTGCATCTTTCCATGAAATGCGATAATAGGATACACCATTTACAGCAGTTGTTGTATAGGAATAATCATTTTTACCATCATATAAAATGGCTGCTATTGATTTAAACTCTTTTCCATTGTAGCTCTGTTGTACTTCAAAATTATTTATACCGGATGCATTGGCCACAGACCAGTTGAGCTGCACAATATTTTTATTGAGGTAGCCTGTAAACTGGAGCAAGTTTAATGGCAATACACCTAAACCGGGACATCCACCATTCCATATTACCTCCACATATTCCGGATGGTCAATAAATGGATTTCGATTACCCTGATAGGTATAACCTCCTTCATTTCTTATCAGTTCTTTATCACTTACCGGGTCTGCCTCATGCCATGCTAGCATAAGTGGTAAATAATTTATGTTGATAGTAGGAAAACTATCAGCACTAAATACTTGGGCATTTTTGGCCCATGTTGATTTTACTTCATCTTGGTATCTGGTGATGAAATAAAAAAAACACCGAGCCATATCACCTTTAAATTCATCAATAGGTTCAAATACTTTGCCTGTAATTCCAGCTACACCACTATTGCCCAGTTTACTCCCATTTAAACTGGTAAATTCAGCAGGGCCACTAATTTTTCCAAAAGGAAAATTTGATCTCTTGGAATTTACCCATCCATCAGACGGCACTACATGATGGTAATCGCCTTCGGCAATGGGGTCATCATTACTCCAGCTTTTGGGTACTGTATGTTCTTTATTATAACAATCGGCTTCACTGTTATAGTTGCCACAATTTTGTGTGGAAGGGTTATAATTGTAAGGATCCGGTCCGTTTGGATTGTCCGCATATACATCCCATATTACTGTGGTGCTGCCGCTACCTACTTCTCTGGGTTTTACATCCGTAAGTGCATATTGCGCTAGCAAAAAATCATCTGGCAAAGGCCTGTGGCTTTCTGTAATGATGTATTTCAAAGCAGATTTTAATTCCGCACAGGTTTTGCCTGCGGCTCTGTCATAGTAGCCATTTGGTATTTGGCTGTATCCAAGGGAAAAGACTATAATTCCAAAAAGAATACCCGCAATTTTTTTCATCGCCTCAAAAATAACCATCTCCATTAAAAATCATAAAATGCTTTTGACCGTAAGTTCTACAGTCTCTAATTTTCCTTCCCGCATGATGTAAACGCTCAATGTGCGCTTGGGTACCTGAAGCATGTTTTTGTAGGATAAAATATTATTGGTAAAATTATTTTCAATACCAACAATAATATCGCCTTCCCGAAGGCCAGCAGCTTCTGCGGGACTGCCCTTTACAACATCAGTAATGGTTATTGCCCCATTCAGATCATAAAAACCTAAACCCGTGTAGCTATAATCAAAGGAATCTACATAATGACTATTTGGTCTGATGTGAATTTGCTGCTCGGGATAGTTGAGAATAATATTAAATCTACGTAGGATGTCATTTCCTATTAACCCACCAAGTACCGGATAGGAGGTTACATTAAATTCATCATTAAAAATATATGCGGGCACAGATCTGAATCGATATGGCCCAAGACGCACTTCTTTTACTACAGTCAGTTGCATTTCTTTTTTTCCTCCCAATCCCTCTGCCTGTGTTTGAAAAATTTTCCTTTTTTTATGCAGAATATTACTGTCAGCAACAAATGCATCATTCAATAAAACACAAAGACCTGCACCTGTGTCAAAATAGAATTTTGCATTGGCTTCATTCCCATCTTTTATGAAACTATAATGCATGGGCAGTGTACTAAACTGTGGGTTCATAAGGTAGCCACCCTTTGGATATTTGAAAGTACCCGGAGAAAGCACATCTATTTTAAGTAAATCATAATCTAATTTTACAATATACCTTCTCAAAAAACTAAAACCAATAATGCCATGTATGGGCACACCATAAGCAGTGCTTAGAATTTCATAATCATTGATATGAAAATCAAGGTCATGTACGGATAGGCCGGGTAAGTGTAATGAATGGTGGTTTGCAAACTGCACATATTTCATACCGGCAATACCTCTTACCAAACGGTCAGAATTTACGGTAGGCAATTTATATCGGTCACATACAGCAGAGTCTATTGAAATTCCTCCACTACCAGTATCCAATACAAAGTTGAGACTGTCCTTAAAATTATCAAGTGTTGCTTTTAGAATGACAATACCTCCACTAAGCAGTGTAAACTGAAAGCTGGTTATGGTTTTTGCCGGAGGAGCTACCAGTTCTTCCTGACTAAAAACAGGAAAAGATTTGCCAAAAAACAAAATAAAAAAGACGAAAGCAAGGCAGTGGTATTGTAGTTTTCTTTTCAATAGCATGAAGTATGACCGCAATGTAAAGGGGTTAAATATTTATGCCAAACCTTCGATATAATTCTTTTGTAGAAATACATGTTTCTAACTATACCAAATAGAACCTTTTACTTTGCAGGTTGTAATCTTAGACATGAAAATGAATTCATCCGTTGCAGCGTTATTAAAAAAAGCTGAAAATTTTGAATGGATCACGATTGAAGAAGGCATCTTTTTATTTGAAAATGCGCCTTTATCAGCTTTAATGTACACTGCAGATGCACTTCGAAAAGTACAGGTGCCACATGGTAAAGTAACCTGGCAGATAGATAGAAATGTAAATACAACCAATGTATGTATTGCCAATTGTAAGTTTTGTAATTTCTTCCGAGTGCCCGGTCATCCTGATGCATACATTACGGATATGGATACTTATCGGAAAAAGATACAAGAAACCATCCGATATGGTGGAGATCAATTATTGCTACAAGGTGGCCACCATCCGGAGCTTGGTCTTGATTATTATATAAAAACATTCAAAGCCATAAAAGCAGAATTTCCGGATATCCGATTACACGCTTTGGGGCCACCGGAAGTGGCACACATTACGAAGTTAGAACAATCTACACACCGTGAAGTATTGATGGCATTGAAAGATGCGGGTTTAGATTCCCTGCCAGGGGCAGGTGCAGAAATATTGGTGGATCGCGTAAGGAGGCT
>CALAGJ010000066.1 GCA_937892395.1 uncultured Parafilimonas sp. | reverse complement strand
TTGTAAGTACATTGGCCAATCCCAATGTAATAAAAGTGAATAACCCAAAGGGTGAGAAAGATACTAAAGCAAAGCAAAATATTGTTGTATCTATTGATAAAGATCAAAACATTTATATTGGCCAAAGACAAATTGATTTAGCTTATTTAGACAGTAGTTTACAAATTGAAGTACAGAAATTAAAGTTATTGGTGGATACACCTTCGGTAGTCATCAATGCGGATACCATTGCTTATTATGGTGAAGTATTTCGCATCATGCAAAGTGCAAAAAGAGCAGGAGCCAAGGTGGTGGCTAACGTAAAATAATTGCTTATTTCCTAATAACTACAAACCTATTTTTACCAAATAAATCTTGTTTTAATTCAATATCCTGAAAAGAATATTGTGAAGCAAGTTGTAGCATTTCACTTCCAAACTGCTCATTGATTTCAAGAAAAATATATCCTTGTGTCTTTAAATTCTTAATAGAGAAATCAAAAATTTTTCGATAAAAGAGGAGGGAGTCTCGGTCTTGTACAAATAAGGCAATATGGGGCTCATAATCTACCACATGCGCCTGCATCTCACTTTTTTCTTGTAATGAAATATAAGGCGGATTACTAACGATACAATCAAAAGCCTCATCCATCAACAGATGATTGGTAAGGATATCATGCTTGATGAATTGAATAGAAAGATTGTGTTTTTGTGCATTTGTTTTTGCTGTATTCAGCGCAGCATCTGAAATGTCAGTTGCTGTAATTTTCGCCTTCGGCAATTTATTTTTTAACGCAAGTGCAATGCATCCTGAACCAGTACCTATATCGAGTATTGAAATATGCTGCGCAGCAGCAACTGATAAATTTGCAATAACCAATTCCACTAATTCTTCCGTTTCTGGGCGTGGTATTAATACGGATTCATCCACATACAAGCTTAGTCCGCAAAACCATGCTTCACTAAATACATACTGCACCGGTTTATGGTTTAATAAATCTATTGTCATTTGATGATATACAAGTTCCTGATCATTTGTAAGTAATTCCTGATGATGTATCAACCGTTCTAATTTTGTATAGCCAGTAATATGCTCTAATACCAAATGAGCAATTTGCTTGGCTTCCCTTAAATCATAGATGGTGTACAAAGGATGGGTCAATTGTTGATAAGCCTGATGTATTGTCATTTTTTTGCTTAGGTTTCTTTTCTTTGCAGCGGGCTGTAAAATAAAATTGAAAAACTGGAATCTGCAAATACACATCAAAAATTTATGTACCGCTGTTTTGAACTTGCGGTTAAAGGCCTTGGAACTGCTGCACCAAATCCTATTGTAGGTGCTGTTTTAGTATATCAGCAATCAATTATAGGAGAGGGTTTTCATGAATTTTATGGTGGGCCTCATGCTGAAGTAAATTGCATTCAATCAGTTGCAGAAAAGCACAAAAATCTTATTGAAAAATGTACATTATACATAAGTCTTGAGCCCTGTGCACATTTTGGCAAAACGCCGCCATGTACAAACCTGATAATTGATCATAAAATAAAAAAAGTAGTCATTGGTTGTAGAGACCCCTTTGAAGCTGTCAATGGCAAAGGGGTTGAAATTTTAAAACAACATGGTGTTGATATCACTGAAGGTATTTTGGAAAGTGAAGCAAGCACATTGAACAAGAGATTTTTTTGTTTCCATAAAAATAAAAGACCATTCATCTTAATTAAATGGGCAGAAACTTCAAATGGATACATTGCTCCACAACATCAAACATATAAAGCAGATAGATGGTTGATATCAACTGCTCTTACTAAAAGATTCGTACATAGATTAAGAAAGGAGCAGATGGCTATCTTGATAGGCACAAATACCGCATGCTGGGATGATCCAGTTTTAAATAGTCATCTCCAACATGATGGTAAAACAGTTCGACTGATTATAGATAAATCATTGAGAATACCAACCTCACATAAAATATATAATACAGCTCACAAAACTTATGTTTTCAATTACTTAGAAAATAAAAATTACTCTGAATTTGTAGAATATATTTGCCTATCTGCCTCAGAGAATTTACTTCAATCTTTGATGAACTGGTGCTATAAAAATGGTATTCAGAGCCTGCTTGTAGAGGGTGGAAGAAAAACCATTGAATCATTTTTTGAAGCAGGTTTATATGATGAGGTTGTACAGATTATCAATAATAAATCAATAAAAGAAATTGGACTTGAAAGTCCTGATTTACCAAATGATATTAATCTGGATAAAACATTTCAATTGGAAGATGATACCATAAAAATTTATACAAAATCAATAACCCATTGACAGAAATTATTACGAGTTATTTTACCATTGAAAAAGATGGATTAGCAGAGTTCAAAGACAGGGGGAGCAAATTTTTGGCTATCGCATTTCACATTCAATCTATTGATGATTTTAAATTTCGCCTTAAAGGTATACAGAAATTGCATCCTAAAGCTACACATCATTGCTATGCATATAGAATTGGCATTACAAAAGACATTTTTAGAATAAATGATGATGGTGAGCCATCAGGATCTGCAGGTCGGCCCATACTTGGACAACTTGATAGTAAGCAAGTAACTGATGCAGCTGTAGTTGTAACAAGATATTTTGGAGGCAGTTTGTTGGGAGTGCCAGGACTTATTAATGCCTACAAAACAAGCTCGGCATTAGCACTTCAAATGATTCCTATCATCCAAAAACCTATACTCAGAAATTATAGAGCAGAATGCAGTTATCATGAAATAAATGAAGTTATTCATTTTGTAAAAAAAGTAGATGGAATCATTTTTAAAAATGAAATGCAATTATTTTGTTTGATTGATTTTGGTGTTCCTATTAGCCGTGAACAAGAATTTATACAACTAACTTCTGATTTGCAAGCCGTAAAATTCTCTTTGATTTAGTGGTAAGTCAAACGTCGAAATGCAGGTATTATTATTTCCCATAATTTATATTATGTTAAATATAAAAATAATTTTAAAAGGAGCTTTCACTCCCTTTAAAATTAATTAATGATAACTATTATGCTCATTCTCAAACTGCTTTAGTTTTGCATCGAATACATCATAATCCTTTGGATTTACTCCACGAGATCTATCTCTTTTCCACTGATAAATATTTGCTAAATAATCTACAGTTCTGTTTAAACTGTTTGTTTCAGCCTTTGTTCTATCTGTTTTTACTTTTAATAATTCATAAGATTTTACTAACCATGTAATGCTTTTATCGGCATACACCATTTCCTCTTTTGCAATCTCTTCTCTTTTTGCTTTCAGCGCAGCACCTTCTCCACGATTATTAGAATATTTTTCATCTAATAAGCTAAACACATTGTAATAAAGTACTCCACTATTAAAAGCATATAATCCATTTGTACTATTCAAGTCAAATGCCTTTCCAAATGCTTCTGCAGCCAGCATTTTCAAATCAACCTGCTGGGTGCTGTCAAAATCTGTCAGCTGCTCCTTTTCTGGTTGTGCAAATGCTTCTGCAAATGATATCAGTTTATTTTCTGTTAATGTACCTGCTTCTCTTTCTTTTTTATAGATGTCAATTACATTTTTTAAACCCCCATTTGAAGTCATGTGTCTCATTTCCACTTGGCTCCATAAATCGGATTCATTTGGAAACAACTCCTTGGCATAGGCTAAATATTTGTCATAATTAGCTGCATCTTTAGCCATTTCAAAATGATCTATCAAGTAGCGATATACATCTAAATATTCTGGTCCGGAAATTTTCAAATCAGCAAGGCGGATGTACATTTTTACTGCTTCATCGGCCTTTTTTGCATTTTGCGCAGCATAACCTGTAAAAAGAACGGTTGTAGTGTCAAATGTATTGCCACCTGGATTGAGGTTATTTGTTATAATAAAATCACTCATTTCTGCCGCCTGTGAGAAATATTTGTAAGAATTTTCCCAGTCTTCCTTTTGGAAAAAATTTCTTCCATTTTCAAACCCAGTACTATAAATAAGACCCACACCTCTGGTGAAATTTTCATCTTTAAGTGTTTTGAGAGATGGCTCTAATGCGGTGTACTCTTTTAGAGCGGCTAATGCATCCATATTGGCTGTCGTATAATTTGCACCCAACTCCGGACTTGCATATAACTCACTATATACAAGCATTTTCCAAAGTTGTAATCTGGGCTTATCCTTGTCTTTTAGCTTTGGATTTGCTAATGCTTTATCTACTTCTTTTTTAGCATCTTCAAACTTATTTGTTGAATGATATAACTGTATTATGTCAGCCTGTGCTGAGCAGATATAAACGAAGAGAACACTTACAATTGTAAAAACGGTTTTACGCATTTTGATTTATTGTTTATTTATGATTCAATTTCTGATTCGGGTGTGCGGTCATTGTTACTATCTTCCATATTTGATGAGTCATTTGATTCACTTTCTACAGATATATCGGAGTTATTTTCTTCCTCCAATTCAGCGGCATCAATTTCTTCATCACTTACATCCAATTTTGAGATAGCTGCTATTTCATCTACATCAGATAACCTAATCAGTTTTACACCCTGTGTATTTCTACCTGCTTCTTTAATGTCAGTTACAGATGTTCTTAAAGTAATACCGCTTTCGCAAGTAATGATTAAGTCTTCTGTTCCCGTTACATCTAAGATGCCAATGAGCTTACCAGTTTTTTCAGTTACATTGATGGTCTTCACGCCTTTGCCGCCTCTGTTCGTGATTCTGTAATCATCTACAGCTGTTCTTTTCCCAAATCCTTTTTCGCTAACCACCAATACTGTTTTTCCAGCATCAGCCCTATTGACACATATCATGCCAATCACTTCATCGTTATTATCATCTACTTCTATTCCTGTTACCCCTATAGCACCCCTTCCAGTTGTTCTTACTTTCTCCTCTGGAAAGCGTATGGCTCTACCACTTTTTACAGCCATCATAATTTCGCAGTTTCCATCTGTAAGCCTGGCATCCAATAGCTCATCACCTTCTAATATGGTAATGGCATTTACACCTGTGATGCGGGGTCTGCTAAAGTCTTGCAATTGGGTTTTTTTGATTACACCTTTTCTGGTGCAGAGTACAATATTATGCGAACTGACAAAGTCTTTATCTTCTAAATCTTTAACATTTAAAATTGCTTTTACCTTATCATCCGGAAGTAATTGTACCATGTTTTGAATCGCCCTACCTTTTGCTTGTTTTTCTCCTTCGGGAATTTCATATACTTTCAGCCAATAACATCTTCCTTTTTGAGTAAAAAACATCATGATATCATGTGTGGATGCTACAAATAAATGCTCCACAAAGTCTTCCTGTCGGGTTTTACTACCTATGGCGCCACGGCCTCCTCTTTTTTGTTGTCTATACTCGGTTGCACTTGTGCGTTTGATATAGCCTAAATGAGAAATGGTAATGATTACATCTTCTTTCTCAATTAAGTCTTCAATCCGCATTTCATCGGCCATGTATTGAATATCCGAAAGACGCGGCGTACCAAATTTTTCTTTTACCTCTATAAGTTCCTTTTTGATGAGTTCAAATCTTAAAGATTCGGTGTCTAACAACTCTTGTAAATGAGCTATTAATTTCATAAGATTATCATACTCATCTTTAATCTTATCTCGCTCCATTCCGGTAAGGCGCTGCAATCTTAATTCAAGAATAGCTTTTGCTTGAATTTCATCCAAACCCCAGCCTGCATTAATCAAATTGTCTTTTGCTATTTCCGGTGTGGCAGAATTGCGAATTAATCTAATAACCTCATCCAAATGATCTAAAGCAATCAGATATCCATTTAAGATATGAGCCCGCTCCTTTGCTTTTTTTAATTCATATTTTGTACGCTTGGTCACGACCTCCATTCTGAAATCAACAAATTCGGCTATGAGGTCACGCAGATTCATGGTTTTTGGTCTGCCCTTACTCAGCGCTACATTGTTGATACCATAGCTGGTTTGAAACTCTGTAAATTTATATAACTGATTGATTACTACAGATGCTACAGCGTCACGCTTTAAATCTACTACAATTCTTGTGCCTTCTCTTTTATTGCTTTCATTGTTTACATGGGCAATACCTTCAATCACTTTATTATTGACTAACTGACCAATTTTATCGGTTAGCATATCTCTATTTACCTGATACGGCACCTCGGTAATTACAATTTGCTCTCTTCCACTTGCTTTTGTATCTACTTGACATTTACCCCTCAGCACTACCCTTCCACGACCGGTAAGCATACCTTGTTTTATGCCTTCTATTCCAAAAATAATTCCTCCAGTAGGAAAGTCAGGAGCTTTTACATACTGCATTAATTCTTCAGCAGTAATATCTCTTTTTTCAATATATGCAATACAGCCATCTACTACCTCTCCAAGATTATGAGGCATCATATTCGTGGCCATACCTACTGCAATACCACTACTTCCATTCACCAACAATTGTGGAACACGAGTTGGTAGTACGGTTGGTTCTTCTAAGCTGTCATCAAAATTTAACTGAAAATCGACAGTTTCTTTATCAATGTCTTCCAGCATGGCCTCCGCCATTTTTTCTAAACGCACCTCTGTATAACGCATTGCCGCAGGCGGGTCTCCATCTTGGTTTCCGAAATTTCCCTGCCCTTCTATGAGTTTTCCACGCATGGTCCAATCTTGAGCCATACGAACAAGTGTGTCATAAATGGCACTATCCCCATGTGGGTGATATTTTCCCATTACTTCACCTACAATACGAGCAGACTTTTTGTAAGGCTTATTGCTGTTATTGCTCAACTCATTCATCGCATATAGCACCCTACGATGCACAGGCTTAAAGCCATCTCTGGCATCAGGAAGTGCTCTACCTACTATTACAGACATAGAATAGTCTATATAGGCAGTTTTCATTTGCTCTTCAATATTCACCTGAATAATCCGATCATTATCTGCCGTTTGTTCCGGCGTTAAATTTTCATCCATGAAAAATAGTTAATACCCTTTTTTAAAGGCATGCAAATGTAAGGGAAATGGTGTGGATTTTTTTGGTGAAATTACCTCCTAAGATAGTTGCTATAATCCAAGATTTTTTTGTTCTGATGAACAAAAATTATTGGTATGTTTTTTATTGGGATAAATAGCGATTGTATTTTATTAAACCTGAACCATAAATTATTCCGGTATATTCTAAAGTCTTTAATTTATTTGCACAAAAAAAATGCGTAGTGGTTCTTCAGCATGGCTAATCATCATATTATTATTTTTAGTTGATTTGTATGTTTTTTCTGCTTTAAAATTTGTGATTAATACCAACACAGATAGGTCTAAATCAATAATATTTTACACATATTGGTCTGTTTGTATAGCTGCTCTCCTATTTGTTGTCAGCTTTCCATATATCAATTATTTTTCGACGCATACTGTGCTGCGCAATTACATTTTTGCCATCATCGTAGGATTATTTTTTGCAAAACTAATTGCGGCAGTATTTTTTTTGATGGACGACATTCGAAGGTTGTTTTTATGGATGATGGCCAAGCTATTCCCACAAACAGGAGCTGATTTTACCAACGAAACCGGTTCACTATCTCGTTCTACATTTTTAAGTTGGCTTGGGTTAGCTACAGGTACTACCCTATTTGCCACATTGTTATATGGTTTCAAAAACAAATACAATTATCAGGTAAAGAAGATCAACCTGAATTATGCTAATCTACCAAAATCATTTAAAGGTTTGCGCATAGCACAAATCAGTGATATACATAGTGGCAGTTTTACAAATTTTGAACATGTATCAAAAGGCGTTGAAACGCTATTGGCATTAAAACCTGATTTGATTTTATTTACAGGGGATTTGGTAAATGATAGGCATGAAGAAATGCATCCATACATCGAATTATTTAGCACCGTAAAGGCGCCGATGGGTGTGTATAGTGTATTGGGCAATCATGACTATGGGGATTATATTGCATGGCCTGATGAGGCATCAAAAAATCAAAACCTTGAAAAATTAAAAGAAACGCATGCAAAACTTGGTTGGCGTTTACTCATGAATGAACACGTCGTTTTAGAAAAATCGAATGAGCAGATTGCATTATTGGGCATTGAAAACTGGAGTGCATTTGGTCGGTTTCCAAAATACGGTTCTATGCAAAATGCTTACATGGGTACAGAAAATTTTCCTTTTAAGATATTGATGAGCCATGACCCCAGCCATTGGGATGCAGAAATTCTCACAACTTATCCGGACATTGATTTAATGCTTGCAGGACATACACATGGAATGCAATTTGGAATAGAAAATCCCTATTTTAAGTGGAGTCCGGTTCAGTGGTTTTACAAACAATGGGCAGGTTTATATGAGAATGGCAAACAAAAACTTTATGTAAACCGAGGTTTTGGATTTATAGGATATCCAGGCAGAGTGGGTATTTTGCCAGAAATTACATTGATTGAATTAGGATAGAAGGCATATATCTGTTAATGATTTGTAAAATTTATCATCATTAGGAACTTGTGTCCTTTTTATGGATAATTTTTATTTTTACCCTTCGGGCAATGATTGGTAGAGTCTGAAAATCAAAGATAATTCAATGAAGTTTGATTTATTGATATGGTACACATAATGCCTATCAAAACATTTTAAAAGCAGCAATAATTTAAACTATCGTTAACACTACTGCACAATCTTTTCTAATCTAATTCCAACTTGTAGCACCTGTGGTAAAGGCTCCAGCCGCATTAAATGTTCTAATTGAAAACTACAAGTTCCCGGCTTAATTTTTACCGGATTTGGAGTAAGTAATATTCTTTGCTCTACAATATCATCCATAGCTGCACCATACCATCCTGTTGCATCATTAGCAAGAGTCAGATTTTTATTTTCTATGCTTTCATTTTTTTCACCGGGAAACTGATGTATATAGGATATCCAAATATTTTTATATGGATAACTTTCTGTATGTCGTATCACAAAGTAAATAAGATAATTAGCATTAGAATCTAATAGTTCCACTTGAAATGAAGGCTTCTGAGTGGCAGGCCAGGCTTGATTTTCGAAACTCACAAGTTGTTCTGTTACTCCTAAACCATTGCATGCGGTCAAACTACATATTACTATAAAACAAGTACAATAAAATAACTTTTTCACAAAAAAACTAGGCTTCATTTTATAATATGTTCAAGATTTGTTCTTTGGCTTTTTCTAATTCATCTTTCATAAGCACCACACATTTTTGAATATCTGCATCATAGGCTTTACTACCTGTTGTATTTATTTCCCTTCCTATTTCCTGAAGTACAAAAGAGAGTTTTTTACCCTTCCCTTTTCCATTCTCGTTGTCATGCAAAATCTCTTTGAAATATTTACAATGCGCTTTTAGTCTTACTTGCTCTTCAGTAATATCAATCTTTTCTATGTAATAAATAAGTTCTTGCTCCAACCTATTGGCATCATAATTATCTGCACTAACATTTTCATGGAGAATTTTTTCTAAATCTTCTTTGATTCTTGTGCGCCGTTTTGGTGCTAAGGCGGCCACATTTTCCTCTAATTTTTCTATAGCATCAATTCTTTGTAAAAGATCTTGTTGTAATATAGCGCCTTCATCTCGTCTGTGTGTATTGAGTAACTCAATAGTTTGCAATAGTTTTGTTTTGAATTGCTCCCACTCCTCTTCTTTCAACACATCTGACGAAGCAGTTATCACTTCTGGGAGTTTGATGAGTGTAGCTAGGATATTGTCTGTTGCAATGTTTTCAGTTTTTGCAAAATCTGAAAGTTGGTCGTAGTAAGCTTTTAGCAATCCAGTATTTATGGAGACTGGACGCTCTGTTCCATTCTGTCTAAGATAAATATTACATTCTACACTACCTCTACCTAACTGTTCATTTATTAAATTTCTGATTTCCATTTCCTGAGGCCTTAGTAAAGTAGGCAGTGATAACCTTAAGTCATATTGCTTGCCATTTAGGCTGCGCAATTCTGTTACAAAAATTTTATCATGCAGTGCAAACTCCATTCTTCCATAACCAGTCATTGAATATAACATCCTAACCCATTTTTAATTGGTGCGCAATATCAGCAAAAGAACTCATAAAAGACTGAATAATAATGCTGACTCTCTTTGCTCATTGTTAGTAACTTACATTTTTTAGCAGTTAGAGGCATATGATAATTTAAGTGGTTTAAAGACTATTGTTTAATATGACTAATTTTGAAATTCTTATATATAAGAATGAACAAATCCTCGGAAGCATATTTTACAACTGGCTGCATGCGTTGCACACTGGGCAATACTCCTGCATGTAAAGTACACCAATGGGAGCAACCACTTCGATTGCTTAGAAAAATTTTGTTAGACTGTGGGCTTAGAGAGCAAGCAAAATGGGGTGTACCCACCTATAGTTATGACAATAAAAATTTGATGTTGATTAGTGCCTTCAAATCATTTTGTGTACTTAGTTTTTTTAATGGTGCTGAGCTGAGTGATACTGAAAAATTATTGGTGAAACCTGGTGAACATACTCAAGCGGGCCGATGGATGAAATTTACTACAGTGCAGCAAGTGATTGATATTGTGCCCACCATCAAAGCATACATATTTGAGTCTATAGAACTGGAAAAATCTGGTATGCAAAAGAAGGCGGAATCCAAATTGCCAGATATACCACAAGAATTACAAATACTATTTGATAAAGACCACAATTTTCAAAAAGCTTTTCAATCGCTTACACCGGGCAGGCAAAGGGGTTATCTTATCTTTTTTACTCAGCCAAAACAATCTGCTACACGTACCTCACGTATCGAAAAATACATTGATAAAATCTTTGCTGGCATTGGTTTTCACGATAGATAAGTAGTAATAGTGGGCAAATAATATATAGTTGTAAATTTCAAAATCTGCAATTTTGCAGCTCAAGAAAAAAAATGAAAATACTTATTACCGGCGGTGCCGGATATATAGGTGCAGAATTGGTAAAGTCGCTCACCAATCAACACCAGGTAGAAACCATTACTGTTTATGACAATTTAAGTCGTGGTAACTATAATTTTTTTCTCGGAGATGCATTGCCGGCAGGCAAAATAAAATTTATAAATGGAGAAATCTTAGACAGCAGAAAACTCAGAAAGGCATTGCAGGATACGGATGTGGTATATCATTTTGCAGCAAAAGTTACTACTCCATTTTCAAACATTGATGGTCATAGCTATGAACAAACAAATCATTGGGGTACTGCAGAATTAGTATATGCTTTGGAGGAAACTGATGTACAACAAATTATTTTTCTAAGTAGCACTGGGGTATATGGTACCACAAAAAATCCTGCAGATGAACATACTGAACCACATCCAGATTCTTTTTATGCCATCAGCAAGCTCAGGGCGGAGCAGCATATACAGCGTTTGCAAAGCAAAATGAAAACCCATATTTTACGCATGGGCAATGTATATGGTTTTAGTAGGAGTATGCGTTTTGATGCGGTTATCAATAGAATCATGTTTGATGCTCATTTTGCAGGTCGTATTACCATCAATGGCACAGGACAACAACATAGAAGTTTTATACATATCCATAAAGCTGCTGATGTATTATCAAAGTTTCCCTTTACCGAAATTCCAAATGGCATTTACAATGCTGTAGATAAAACGCTTAGCATTTTAGATATAGTAGAAGCAGTAAAAAAACTATATCCTGATTTAGAGTCATTTTTCATCAACCAACATTATGCAGTACATAATTTAGAAGTAAAAAGAAGTGATCTCTTGCATCAATACATTCCTATTGTAGAAACCATTCTTGAAGATGAACTTACCGCATTTAAAAACAAATTTTCTTTTGGGTAAAAAAATGGAACACCAGTAATTTATAACCAACTTTTGGCAGTATAAACTTTTTGTTCATTTAAAGAGTTGACTGCATAAGTAAATCCTGGTGTTACGGAGTATCCGCCAAACTCTCCCTGCATATTTACTGCAAGAAATCCAACTTGCTTATCCAAGGCTTTATCACCCACATTTTTTATAATACGTCTTACAGCCTCCTTACATGCTTCTTCTGGGCTTTTGCCCTGACGCATCCATTCAATAATCGTATGGGAGCCACATATTTTAACTACTTCTTCTCCTACACCTGTAGCAGTAGCCGCACCCACTTCATTGTCCACAAAAAGTCCTGCTCCTATGATAGGCGAATCACCTACCCTACCCCTCATTTTGTATGCAAGACCACTTGTAGTGCAGGCACCACTAGCATTGCCGAATGAATCTATTGCCACCATACCAATAGTATCATGATTGATCATGGGGCCTGATGCTTTTTTTCTTTTTTCTTTGATCGTTTCTTCCAAATTATTAACCGAAGTCATGGGGTCATAAAGGCCAAGTTTTTTCCACTCTTTCCATGCTGCTTTACTCTTTGCGGTCAATAAATTTTCTTTTTTCAAACCATTGGCAAGTGCCAATTCTAATGCGCCCTCTCCCACTATTTGTACATGTGGTGTTTTTTCCATAACCATTCTTGCTACTAATACCGGATGCATAATATGTTCAATACACATTACTGAGCCACATTGGCCTTTTTCATTCATTACACAACTGTCTAAAGTCACCCTGCCATCCCTATCCGGCAAACCACCATAGCCAACACTTTGATCATCTGGATCTGCCTCCGGCACTTGCACACCAGCTACTACAGCATCTAAAGCAGTGCCTCCTTTAGATAGTATTTCCCATGCTGCCAAGTTTGCTTTTACATTTGGCTCCCAAGTGCTGATAACTATGGGTTTTACACTTTGTTTAAAGAGAATATTTTTTTTCTGAAATGTGGAAATTCCAACAAAACTTAGAATTGAATTATTAAGAAATCTTCTGCGTGATGACATAGCAATTAAATATTGGTTTAATACAAAATAAAGGAGAATAGCACATGGAGTAAAATCAAATCTTATTTCTTTCTGTCAGTATTCTTTGTAGTTTATCATTGGTGAGGGGTTTTATAATAAATCCGTTTACAATTGAATAAGCTAATGCCCGTTTTTCGTCATCAAAATTGAGCGACGATGAAAAAATATATACGGGTGGTTTTTCTACGAGATCAGTTTGCCATACACTATACCAATCTAAAAATTCCCATCCTGTCATTACTCCCATTTGTAAATCAAGTAAAATTAGTTCTGGCATTTCATGGGGATAATACAATGCCCTATTAATCATAAATTCTTTAGCCTGCAAACCATTAAAAACGGAGTGAATTTGTTTAGAAAAATTTGCAAGTTTGGCCATCCTCTCTACTATGAGAATAGTAATGCTGTCATCATCCACTACAAGTATATGTTGAAAAGAATTCAAAGTGTATTCTATATAA
>CALAGJ010000065.1 GCA_937892395.1 uncultured Parafilimonas sp. | reverse complement strand
ATTTTAATACTTTTTTGGTAACTATAGCTGCTTCCTTTATCTGAAAACTACTAACAATCTCCCCATTGCTTTGCATGGCTGATACGATATGGGTTTTAGCTTGATCTGCAACGGGTAAGTTGAAACTATAGACACAACTATTTTTAAGGGGTAGTTTTGCCATTTGATGCATACCGCCGTTTACATGTTTGTCAATCACATAATAAACTGTGGAGACATTGGGTTGGTTTCCGTAAAATGCAGAATATAATTACATATCCAGCGGCGTATGCGTACGGTTCAGGATAGGTTGGCTGGGTCACCATTGAGAAGACGGAGATAGCGTGAAAAGAACTGATAACTAAAATCATATCTGTATTCGCCGCCATTGGCAAAACTGGTATTCTTGGTTCCATCTTCTTTAAAACGATAAACAATGGCAGCATAAATGGTGAGGTTCATTTTTACATCACTAAGTGTGGCACCAAAAACAATTTTATTATTTTTCTGCATTTCCATATCTGACCGGAAATCAGTTATTGACACAATCTTCAAAATAGGTACGGTTATTCATTACAATATCGGCAACCGTGGTTTTGTTGAGTATCGCCTACCAGAAGAAAATATTTTTTTCATACAATGATTTATGGTGAAGTTAAAAGTAAAGCTAGTATGATCAATCAGACAAAACTATTTTAGGAAATAGTAATGAATCACTACGGCTTGTTTAATCTTTCGGGCTAACATATAAACGAAATAGATATTTTTAATCCCCATCATGATGTGTTCATCCATTTGTTAATAAAAACTTTATCTGCCCAACAATTTATGTATCTGCTTTTACCAATGCATCCGTATAAAAAATTTATAAAATGAAAAAGCTTATTACAGTTTGTCTATTATGTGTTTTTGTGGCCCAATCTTTTGCGCAGCAATACCCAACACAGCGCACCATCAATGTAAATGGTTCAGCACAAATGGAAGTAACACCAGATGAAATTTTTGTACATATTTCACTCCGTGAATACAATAAAAAGAATGGTGACAAAATTGATTTAACATCTATACGTACTGCTTTTCTGCTTTCCTGTAAGTCCATTGGCTTAAAAGATGAAGATGTAAGCATTGCAAGTTTTGAAGGCAGCTCTTCCGGCAACTGGTGGATAAAAAAACGTAGAAAAGAAAACCCTGATATGAAAGCCAATATTACCTATCAGGTAAAATTTAATAGTGTAGAAAAAATGAATGAATTGGCAGATAAATTGGATGACGAAGCCACAGAGAATTTTTATATTACAAAAGTTTGGCATAGCCAGATGGAGACTTACAAAAAACAATTGAAAATAGAAGCCATCAAAGCAGCAAAAAATAAAGCAATTTATTTGACTGAAGCCATTGATGAAAAAATTGGTCATGCCATCACTATCAATGATCCTTCTGAAGTAAATGTGTATCCTCAGACAGTGCTCTACGCCAATAAAGCAGTGAATCAAAACATGGATCAAGCAGTATCTGAAGAAGCCATGAATGTTGATTTTAAAAAAATCAAACTACAGTTTGAGGTTAATGTGGTGTTTGAGTTACTTTAGTTTTTTTCAACCCTAATCCTTTTTATAAAACGCAGGGATATTAATCCTGCGTTTCCATTTTTTGTGCAGCCCAATTACTATCCTTTGCTGTTTACAAGTATGGTTATCAGCATTTATAAAGCCCTACATGCATGCTACAAAATGATATGCAAGATGATGTAATCATACCAATTATCTCTGCTATTCTTGAAAATAAACAAACTTGCATATCATTACCTCAAGAGATTAAAAAAAATGTATGTTAGTTGTAAGATTCATCTATAAGTTTGTAGGATGGACGATGAACTACTTTACCAAGTGGCACTCACTATGACACCACAAATAGGTCCTGTGCAGGCACGTATGTTAGTGGATTATTTTGGCGGTGCTTCATCCGTATTTTCTGCAAAAAAGCAGAGTCTAAGTCAGTTAGCCAATATTGGAGAGATAAGGGCTAAGAGTATTAAAGATTTCACAGATTTTAAAGCAGCTGAAAAAGAACTAAAGTTTATTGAAAAATATGGAATAACACCCCTTTGGTTTCAGGATAATCGTTATCCAAAGCGGCTACTCAACTGCTATGATGCGCCAATACTTTTATATTACAAAGGCAAAGCAGATCTCAATACAAAGTCTGCGGTGAGCATTATTGGTACGAGAAGCCAAACTGATTATGGTAGGCAGGTTACAGAGCGTATTGTAGCAGATTTAAAAGATGTACAAGCTACCATCATAAGTGGGTTAGCACTTGGAATTGATGCTACCGCACATAAAGCCGCCCTACAGGAAGGATTGCCAACTATAGCTGTATTGGCACATGGCTTACATACGATTTATCCTGCACAACATAAAACTATGGCTAAAGATATAGTACAGCATGGTGGTTTGCTTACAGAATTTGCCAGTACCGAAAAACCGGATAAGCATAATTTTCCCAGAAGAAACAGAATTGTAGCCGGCATGTCAGATGCTACCCTTGTAATAGAAACTGCCATTAAAGGTGGCAGTATGATTACCGCAGAAATAGCCAACACATACAATAGAGATGTGTTTGCCATACCGGGCCGAATTACTGATACAAAGAGTGGCGGTTGCAACTACCTCATCAGACTGAATAAAGCAAGCCTGATAACAGATGGCAAACAACTAATGGAAGCGATGGGTTGGAAACAAAAGCCAAAAATTGCAATACAACAAAGAAGTCTATTTCCTGATTTATCAGATGATGAAAAAAAGATTGTATTGCTGCTGCAGGAAAAAGAGCTGGTGCATATAGATGAACTATTTTCAAAACTAGATATGACAGGTAGTAGTATAGCAGCTGCTATACTCAATTTGGAATTGATGAGTGTGGTTTCAAGTATGCCGGGTAAGCTATATAAGTTGTTGCAAAAAAGTATTAAAAACAACGGCCCATCAGGAGAGGGCCGTTGAACAATGTTATTGAAGTCAAGATTTATATTAAGATCAATATCACTTAGTAAATCTAATTAAATTCAATACTAATCCTACCACTACTGGCTTTTACATCTACTAATACTCCGCCGCCATTCACAGATCCTTTGATTTGATTTTCAGTGATAACTGACCCGGAAAAATTTTTTAAATCGGCATTAATTTTTTGCCCCTTTAAGTCAAAATCATAACCTTTACTCCTTGGAAGTGTAAGGTCAATACTACCCGAAGAGTTTCTTAGTTTAATGTATTTACCCACTTCAGCCACTTCGACATCTACTCCACCACCACTGGTGGCGGCATCTATATCACAACGCATTCCTTTTAAACGCACACTACCACCGCTTGTAGCAGTACGGAGTGCTCCTTTGATGTTGTCTGCATTGATACTGCCCCCACTGGTTACTGCATCTATATCACCATCCAAATTGTCCATATCAATACTTCCTCCACTAGTAGCTAAATCCATTTCACCAATACAATCGCTGGCATGAATACTTCCACCACTTGTAGCCATTTTTACTTTGCAATTACATCCGGATACATGAATGCTTCCCCCGCTTGTAGCTCCATCTAATACACCTTTACAATCTTCAGCGTGTAATGAGCCACCACTTGTTTTAAAATCTTGATTTCCATCTAATCCCTTAATATGAATGCTTCCGCCACTTGTAGCCAAGTCTGTATTAATCTTAGCAGGTACGTATAGTTTAAATGAAATGCTTAAAGACTTTTTCCAATTCCAATCATTGGATTTTTTACGGGCACTTGCAGTCAGCTTTCCCTGAGATACTTTAATCGTAATCACATAATCTTCTTCTAATCTTTTCTTTATTTCTTCTTTTGAAATGGATATGGAGTTATTTGGAGATACATACATTTCCAGTTTTGCCTCTGACTGTGCCACAGCAGTTACATGCAAGCTGCCTCCGGATGTAGCAACCTCAGCATTTTGTATCGATTCGCTACTTAGTGACTGAGTAAGATATGGCTCTTTTTCAAACACATTTTGCGCAGATACAAGCTGCACTAAAGTTAAAAATCCAGATAAGAATAATATTCGTTTCATTATATATTTTTTTTATTGATACGTAAATGTGAATTGAATGTTACAGAGCGTTAAAATTGCATTTTATATTTTTAAAAATAAGTTGGACTAACTGAATACAAGAGATTGAAGCATGTAAAAAAGATAACCTCCTGTATAGCCTATAAAAGCCCAGAATGAAATTTTTCGGACATACCATCCAAAGCTTATTTTTTCAGTCCCCATAGCAGCAACACCGGCAGCAGAACCTATAATCAAAATACTGCCCCCTGTACCCGCACAAAATGCAAGGGCTTCCCAAAAAAAGTGATCTTGAGGATAGGCAGTCATATCATACATACCTTGTGATGCGGCAACAAGCGGAACATTGTCAACAATTGAAGAAAATAACCCTGTGAGGTAGGCAATAATCCGAATATCACTAATATGATTTGACAGAAAATTTGAGGCATTTATAAGTATGCCAGACACTTGCAAGGCCGCTATACTAAGCAATATGCCCAGAAAAAAAAGGATACTGGGGCTATCTATTTTTCTTAAAGCAAAGACTACTGACAAACTGTGCTTATCTTCTTCATCTTTTGTGCCATGTATTATTTCTGTAATGACCCAAAGCAAACCCAAACCCAATAGAATACCCATGTATGGTGGTAAATGAGTAACCGTTTTAAAAATAGGTACAAGCAGTAAAATGACTATACCGGAAAACAAAACAATAAGCTGCTGATATCTGGGTAAAACTGAATTTACTTGTTTTTCATTTTTTAAATTTGGAATAAACTCACCTTTGAGTTTGAAAGAAATATAACAAAGTGGTAAGATTAAGCAAATGATTGCCGGTAAAAACAATTGCATCATTATACCAAGAGCAGAAATTTGTCCTCCCATCCAAAGCATGGTTGTGGTTATATCTCCAATCGGCGACCATACACCACCAGCGTTTGCAGCAATAATGATAATGCCAATAAAAAATAACCTATTGGTTTGATCATGAATCAGTTTTCTAAGAACAGCTATCATTACAATGGTAGTTGTAAGATTATCCAAAACTGCTGAAAGAAAAAAAGCAATCAAAGCAGATAACCACAGTAATTTTCTTTTGTGAGTGGTACTTATTTTTTGAGTAAGTATTTCAAATCCATCATGGGCATCTATAAGTTCTACGATGGTCATGGCACCCATAAGAAAAAACAAAATACCAGACAATTCACCAAGATGATGCACCAGTTGCTCATTCACCAATTCCTTATTTTCAGCTTCAAATATGTAAACAACCCAGCAAAGAATGCCCGTTATAAGTGAAGTAGCAGCTTTGTTAATCTTGATGCTATGCTCAAAAGCAATTGCCGTATATCCCAATAAAAAAATAATAGCAATGATCATGTGGCTAAAATAAATGAAAACACATCACTTTATAGTAGAAGAAAACATCTTAAATAATACCACATCAAGAATTTAACCTTCAAAATTTATGAACTCAACCTTTTGGGTAAAAATGTCTTCAATATTTCAGTGAGCTTGTTTTTCGTATCCCAAGCAAAGTCTCCTTTCATCATCCAATCATAGTATTGTGGTTCGGATTTAAGTACATCCTCTACAGGCCTTCCTTTATGTTTTCCAAAGTTAAATACCACTACTCCATTCACTCTTATAAATCTTCGAGCAAAATCTACAATATCATCCTCGCCGGTAAATTTTACAATACTTTCCAAAGTATCACCCATTTGTGGATATCGCTCCGTTTGTGCTATGAAAATTTCGTATGTGGCTGATGCATCCGCTTCTGCGCTATGGGCATTATCTAATGTTTTTTCACAATAATATTTGTATGCAGCACTAAGGGTTCGGGGCTCCATTTGGTGAAATATTTTTTGTACATCCAGCATTTTTCTATTAAGGGTTTGCAGTTCAATGCCGGCACGGTTAAATTCCTCTATGAGCAATGGAATGTCAAAACGATTACTGTTGTATCCGCCCATATCACAATTATCTATAAATTGCTTGATTTCATTGGCAGCTTGTTTAAATGTAGGTGCATCTTTTACCATTTCATCGGAAATACCATGCACATTAGAAGCCTCAGCAGGAATGGGCATTTGTGGGTTGATGAGTTTTCTCTTTACCATTCTACTTCCATCGGGCATAATTTTTACAATTGCAATTTCCACAATACGATCGCTACTGATATTGATACCCGTAGTTTCTAAATCAATAAATGCTATAGGTTTACTTAGTGTTAATGCCATGAAAAATATTTTATCTAATTTGGAGGGCGAATGTAGCAGAATTATTGCAGAGCAGGGTTAGGAAAATGCTTGATGGCAATTACATCTTTTGACTCACCCCTTATTTAAATATTTCATCCCAATAAGATTGGCAATCTGTTGCACTTATTTGTTGATTTAACGAAAATGGATATTCGTTGCAGTATTATATATTACTCTCTTCTACTAAAATGTTAATACAGCCCTAAAGCTTCATAAAATTCCTTTCATTTGCCAACTTAATATGAATGCATGAGATGTATTGCTTTAATATTCGGGTTATTTTATTGTTCTAATATCATTGCGCAGCAAAAACCCACTGATTTGGACAAGAGTCCTTTAGATGTTTCCTACTGCCCGCCAAATTATCCTATTCTAAAAATGAATGGTAAAACTACTGTGGCACCTGTGGCCCGCATTATTTACAGCAGGCCACAATGCAATGGCAGAACCATTTTTGGTGAAACTGTTGTCTATAATCAAATATGGCGATTAGGGGCAAATGAGGCTACCGAATTTGAATGTTTTAAAAATGTAAATGCCGGAGGAAAACTCATTCCAAAGGGACGTTATTCTCTTTATGCGTTATGCACAGCAGATAAATGGACGCTCATTATAAATGCTGAAAAAGATGTGTGGGGCCTTACCTATAATCCTAAAAAAGATGTGGCCCGTTTAGAAGTACCTGTACAGCATTTATTGGAGAAAACAGAATCATTTACCATGTATTTTGACACCACTAATACTGGTGCTAACTTACACATCATGTGGGATGATGTAAAAGTAATTGTCCCTTTCACGTTTTAAATTATTTCATGTATGCGAATAGGCTTTGGCGTTGATTTTCATCAGATGGTTGTCGGTCGTGATTTATGGATTGGTGGTGTGCTTATACCACATACTAAAGGTGCACTTGGCCATAGTGATGCAGATGTTTTGCTACACGCAATATGTGATGCTCTGCTTGGGGCTGCGTGCTTAGGAGACATTGGTGTTCACTTCCCCGATACCTCGGAGGTATATAAAAATATTGACAGCAAAATATTGTTACAAGAAACTTATAAATTGATTCAGTCTGAGGGTTATACTATAGTTAATATTGATAGCACGCTTTGCCTGCAAGAGCCTAAAATAAAGTCATACATCCCAGCCATGCAAGCAGTAATTGCAGATATTTTATCCATTACCATAAAGGATATCAGCATAAAGGCAACTACAACAGAGCGTATGGGTTTTGTAGGAAGAGAAGAAGGTTTGGTGGCTTATGCCAATGCACTCATTCAAAAAAAATAATCGTTGGAAAAAGTATTGATCCAAATTGTAAATAAATCGCCACATCCTTTGCCGGACTATGCTACACCTTGTGCAGCAGGCATGGATATTAGAGCCCATCTTGAAAACAGAATTATAATTTCACCAATGGAGCGGATGCTGATACCTACAGGTTTGTATATAGCATTGCCCGAAGGGTACGAAGCACAAATAAGACCACGCAGTGGGCTAGCAATAAAACAGGGCATAACCTGCTTAAATACACCAGGCACCATTGATTCAGATTATAGGGGTGAAATAAAAATTATACTCATCAATCTGAGTGCGGAAAACCAGTCAATAGCCAATGGTGATAGAATAGCCCAGATGATTATCAGTAAATATGAAAAGGCCGAATTTAAAAGCGTAGATACGCTCAATGAAACAGAGCGCAACAATGGTGGCTTTGGTCATACAGGTATTCAATAAATACGATGAAAATAATAATTGGTGTTTTAATGTTGGCCTTAACAGCATGTCATTCTACAAAAAGATTAGGTAAGCATACCATCGACACGCCTACAGCAGATAGTATTTTGAGTGCTATTGAAATACACGACACAGCAATGAATGTATTTGCTGCGCAACAAAAAAATATTGATAATTTAGATAGCCGATGGCCTTCATTTCATTCGCTAGATGCAAGAATTAAAATGAGCTATACCGACCAAAAACAAGCAGCTGATTTGAATGCGCATGTTGTCATTATACAGGATAGTCTAACATGGATGAATGTAACAGGACCGTTTAATTTTGAAGTAATGCGTTTGCTGATAGTGAATGATACCGTACAAATCATTGACAGGTTGCACAAAACATATCTCATAAAACCTATAAATTATCTTACAAAAATTAGTGGTATTCCCTTTACACATCATTCTTTTCAGTCTGTATTGCTGGGCAAACCATTTATTATAGATTCAATCATTAATCAGGTCAAATATTTTGAAAATGATATTTCAACTTATTTGCTAAAGGGCATTGGACACTCATCAGTATTATATTTTAAAGCAAATGCTAAACAGCCTGAAAAATCTGTATTTACGGATAGTATTGGCAAAAAAACAATCAATTTTCAGTTCGAAAATTATACATCCACCGGTGGTGGAATATTGCCATTTGACTGCACAATAAATTTAATAACAGATGAAAAAAATCCTCCTGAGCTGATGATGGAATTGTTTTGGACGGTGAAAGAATTGATCTGGGATATGCCTGTTGAATATCTTTTTGTGATACCGGAAAATTATACACAGCAATAATATTAAATCCTTAAAAGCGTTTATTTGATGATTCGGCTTAAATGAAATTTACAATGATGAAGAAAATATTGAGTATAGCAATCTTGCTTTGTACACTACACACCGTACCTGTGTTTGCACAAGAATCAAAAGAAGACATCAAAAAAAAGCAAAGCCAACTTCAAAAAGAAATAGAGCAACTCAATACTACACTTGCTCAGGTAAAAGCCAATAAAAAAATGTCTATTGGTGAATTAGCACTCGTACAGAAAAAAATTAATACCCGACAGGAACTCATAGGCAATATCAACAAAGATCTGAAGCGTTTAGATAATACTATTTTTCAAAATGCCAGAGAGATATACAGACTTAAAAAAGAAAGAGATTCATTAAAATTAGACTATGCAAGAAGCATTGCATTTGCATACAAAAACAGGAGTAATTATGATTATCTCAATTTCTTATTTTCTGCATCCAGTTTTAATGATGCCATTAAAAGAATTACTTATTTGAAAAGCTACAACAGCTATAGACAAACACAGGTAAGTACGATCATAAAAACTCAGGATCAAATTGAAAATAACAACATGGCCCTTTCCAAAAATAAAAAAGAAAAGGGCAGCACGCTAAAAGAGCAAAGCAGTCAGCTCAACGTGCTTGAACAGGATAAAAAGGAAAAAGACAATGTTGTATCAAAATTGAGGGGTCAAGAAAAAAATATTGCTGGGGAAATAAAAACAAAAGAGAAAACGAGACAAAAATTAAATGCCGCATTACAAGCCATTATCAAAAGAGAAATAGCAGAAGCAAAAAAGAAAGCAGAAGCAGAAGCACTGGCAAAAAAGAAAGCAGATGAAGCAAAGAAAAAAGCGGATGCTGATGCCATAGCAAAGAAAAAAGCTGATGATGCGCAAAAGGCAGCAGATGCAGCAAAAAATAAGTCCACCTCTGACAATAATTCTACTGCAAATAACAGTAAAGAAACAGTGATTCAACCCGTGGTAGAAACACCTGTTGTAAAACCACCTGCAAAAGAAAAAACATATAGCAGTTTAGAAAGTACAGATGAAGACAGAAGCCGAACTGTGAACTTTGAAACCAACAGGGGCGGTCTTCCCTGGCCAGTATCGTCGGGTTATGTATCCATCCATTATGGTCCATATATGCTTACAGAAAAATTAAAAGGGAATTCTGATGGTATAGAAATACAAGTACCTGCGGGCACAGCTGTAAAAGCAGTAGCAGACGGTATTGTAGCATCAGTTTTCGACTTGGGTGGGGAACAAGCTGTAGTAATCAGACATGGTAAATATTTTACCACATATAGTCATTTGACCTCTGTGAGTGTAGGCAGAAATGCAACTGTAAGAGCAGGCACCCTACTCGGCAAAGCAATGAGTACAGAAGGTGGTGAAGGACAGGTACTCTTTATGGTTACTAATGACAAAGGTGTGAATCTAAATCCTGAGTCTTGGTTGAGACCGAGATAGGAAATTTTCACAAACACATTTATCATTTCTTCTTTATAAAAAAGCTCTGTAAAAAACGTATTGGTCATTTGACAACCAAATTTGTAGTGCCAAAATTTGATTGATGTTTTACACCCCCTTTCTTATTCGAACACCCTGCTCAGCTGAGCAATAAATATTAACATTGGTCAGTAAGAAATATTTTATGCAATCGTATGAGCAATGATTGATGCTTTAGATAATCGCTTTGACACTTATCTTCACACCAATTAAAAAAAAGTTGTCAATGATAAAATATTCTTCGATTATAGTTTTATTACTGTTCAGTATCTATAGCAAAACCATCTCTGCTCAAAGCATATCAATTATTCCGGCGCCAAAAGAATTCATTATTACTGGGGGTACTTTTAGCATAAACCATGCTGTAGAATGTTATGCCCCTTCAAAAGAGTCGGAGCAAGTAAGTTCATTTTTTAAAAATTACTTAAATGAATTTTATGACATATTGTTAGTTGATGCAAAGGATGCTTCTAAGCAATCGAATAGAATTGAATTTATCATTGACAAAGAGTTGGCATTGGCTAAAGAAGCTTACAGTGTAGAAGTAAATAAGCAAAACATTCGTGTACAAGCTGCCACATCCAATGGTTTGTTTTATGGTATGCAAAGCCTGATACAACTATTGCCATTAACAAGAACGAAAAGCTTATCAATAACATGCTGTACCATTAATGATGCCCCTCGCTTTGAATACAGAGGTCTGCATTTAGATTGCGGACGACACTTTATGCCTGTATCTTTTATCAAGAAATATTTAGATGCAATGGCATTGCATAAATTGAACAGCTTTCATTGGCACCTTACAGAAGACCAAGGTTGGAGAATAGAAATAAAGCAATATCCGGAGCTGGTAAAAACAGCATCATGCAGAGCAGGCACCATCATTGGAAATTATCCCGGTACTGGAAACGATGGTATAAAATATTGTGGTTATTATACACAGGATGAAATAAGAGAAATTGTACAGTATGCTAGTGATCGATTTATTACTGTAATTCCCGAAATAGAAATGCCAGGGCATAGTTCTGCGGCCTTGGCTGCTTATCCATTTTTAGGCTGCTCAGGAGGGCCTTATCAAGTACAACAAACCTGGGGTGTATTTGATGATGTGTATTGTGCTGGTAATGATTCAGTGTTTAATTTTCTTGAAAATGTTTTGAATGAAGTGATGGAATTATTTCCATCAAAATACATCCATATTGGAGGTGATGAGTGTCCTAAAGAAAGCTGGAAACATTGCACGAAGTGCCAAAAAAGAATAACCGCAGAAGGTCTAAAAGATGAACATGCATTACAATCTTACTTCATACAGCGTATTGAAAAATACCTCAATAGCAAAGGAAGAAATATTATTGGTTGGGACGAAATATTAGAAGGAGGACTTGCTCCAAATGCCACTGTAATGAGCTGGCGTGGAGAAGAAGGGGGAATAGCCGCAGCAAAGCAAAATCATGATGCCATAATGACCCCCGGCGAGTTTTGTTATTTTGATCATGCACAAAGCAAAAATGAAGACAGTTTAAATATTGGTGGTTATTTGCCCCTGCGGCAGGTATATAGCTACAATCCTTTGCCAGTTTCGCTTTCAGCGGATGAGCAAAAATATATTAAAGGTGTCCAAGCCAATGTTTGGACTGAATATATGGCAAATACCAAGAAGGTAGAGTATATGATTTTTCCACGTCTATCCGCACTTAGTGAAGTAGCTTGGTCTATGCCTCAGCAAAAGGATTGGCCATCATTTGAAAAGCGATTACAAATACAACTGATGCGCTACAAATTGTGGGGTTTTAATTACAATATGACTGGGGAATAATATTTTATTTTCCCGAAGAATATTTTTAAATGTTGGATTCATATCGAATAAAAGTGTAAGCGAAAATTATTTTATAAGCATTAATCAAACAAAATGAATATTGCTAATGCATTAGAAAAAATACCTGTTCAAATTTTTGATAATTCTACAACCGGCTCACACCATGTGGCCACACAAATTGCAGATTTAATAAGAGAAAAACATGCTATTGGCAAGGCCTGTGTGTTGGGTTTAGCTACTGGTAGCACACCCATTACACTCTATAAAGAATTGGTAAAACTGCACAAACATGAAGGACTAAGTTTTAAAAATGTTATCAGTTTTAATTTAGATGAATACTATGGTATCAGCCAGCATTCACCACAGAGTTATTGGTCATTTATGCATCGCCATTTATTCAATCATATAGATATACTACCCGAAAACATTTTTTTACCAAATGGGGAATGGGAAAGGACTGATATTAAAAAGCATTGTGCAAATTATGAATCGCTTATTGCCCAAAAAGGAGGTATTGATTTACAATTATTGGGTATAGGACTTAATGGCCATATTGGCTTTAATGAACCAGGTAGTAGCATCTACTCCGGCACCAGATTGGTAAACTTAGATACGAGTACTCGATTGGCAAATGCAAGAGATTTTGAAAATATCAGTAAAGTGCCCAGACTGGCTATAACAGTAGGTATTAGCGATATTTTGAAAGCAAAGAAAATAATCTTAATGGCCTGGGGCAATAAGGCATCCATCGTGGCACAAGCAGTGGAGGGAAATATATCTGAGCAAGTACCTGCAAGTATTTTGCAACAGCATGAGCATTGCACATTTGTCATTGAACAAACTGCCGCTAGAGAGTTGACCAGATTCAAATCGCCTTGGCTTGGCGGAGATGTATTGTGGGATGATCAAATGATGAAAAAAGCTGTGATAGGTTTGTCATTACAGGTTAAAAAACCCATTCTTAGTTTAACGGAAGTGGATTATAATGAACATGGTCTTGGGGAGCTGTTAGTAGAGAGAGGATCAGCTTATGATATTAATTTGTTAGTGTATTATATGCTTAGGGATAGTATAACCGGTTGGCCGGGAGGTAAGCCAAATGTTACAATACCCAATCATCCGGAGAGAAGTACACCATATCCAAAAACATCGCTAATATTTTCCCCACATCCAGATGATGATATCATTAGTATGGGCGGCACTTTTATGCGTTTGAAAGCACATGGAAATGATGTACATGTAGCATATCAAACCAGTGGAAATATTGCTGTTGCCAATGATTTTGTAACCAGATTTATGGATTTTGCCGCTGGCTTTGAAACCCTTTTTCATCAGGACAACACCAAAGCTACACAGTTATTGGAAGAAGCACGCACACATTTGCTCAATAAAAAAGATTATAGTCCAGATACCGAAGAAGTGAGGGCAGTAAAAGGATTGATTCGTCGTACAGAAGCTGCTGCCACATGTAGGTATGTGGGTTTGCCCGAGGGTAATTGGCATTTTATGAATCTTCCATTTTATGAAACGGGTACTATTGAGAAAAATCCTTTCGGAGATGAAGACATTGCCATAACAAAATTATTGCTTAGAAAAATAAAACCACACCAAATATTTGCCGCAGGCGATTTTGCAGATCCTCACGGTACACACCTTACTTGTTTTAATATCATTGATCAAGCTTTAAAAGCATGCAAGCAAGAGGGTGATGAATGGATCAAAGATTGCTGGCTCTGGTTGTATAAAGGAGCCTGGCAGGAATGGGATATTGATGAAATAGAAATGGCAATTCCTATGAGTCCGGAGCAGGTAATGAAAAAAAGACATGGCATTTTTATACATCAAAGCCAAAAAGATAGCGTGCCATTTCAAGGTGCAGATGCAAGAGAGTTTTGGCAGCGTGCAGAAGAGCGAAATGCCCATACAGCAAAGCTCTACGCCAGTCTTGGACTCACACAATATGCCGCAATGGAGGCATTTGTGAAATGGAAATTTTAATATTTTATGGGAGCTATTGTTTATACACTCAGATTTTGATTTGATCTAATAACAATGAAAGGAGTAATTTGACGGCATATTTTCAATCTTTGTATATGCCTCCTATTGTCATTTATATAATAGTTTGTTATATAGCAGTATTCCTTATTGGATATTTTGTACAAGAGCGATTGATATTTAAACCAGAAAAATTACCACAGGATTTTGTGTATAAATATGATATACCCTTTCGGGAATTAAATTTTGAGGTAGAACAATCAGTTACGATTAATGGGCTTCATTTCTTTCATACAAATCCAAAAGGACTCATACTATATTTTCATGGCAATACCAGAAGTATAAAAGGCTGGGCAAAATATGCAAGAGATTTTTATAGATACGACTATGATGTAGTGTTGGTTGATTACAGAGGCTTTGGGAAAAGCACAGGTAAACGTGGCGAAAAAGAAATGTTAGATGATATGCAGTTTGTATATGATACGCTTGCAGCGCAATATCCGGAGCATCATATTTTAGTATATGGAAGAAGTATGGGAAGCGGATTTGCTACAAAAGTTGCAGCTGACAACAAACCGAGATACCTCATTTTGGATTCACCCTATTTTAGTTTTAAAAAAGTAGCTGAAAGATATGCCCCATTTTTACCACATAGGTATATGTTGAGGTATCATTTACGCACAGATAAATGGATTAAAAGGGTAAATTGTCATACCTATATTATACATGGTACAAAGGATTGGTTAATCCCTTTAACACAAAGTGAAAATTTACAAAAAATAAATCCAAATAAAATTACGCTTATAGAAATCCCGGGTGGCGGTCATAATAATTTACCCTCCTTTGATGAATATCATAATTTTATCAGAGATATTTTGTTGTATTAATAGTTGCTATTGCATCTAAAAAAAACTTCATTGGTTTTACAGTTTTCTTACTCAAAATAAAATAAAGGAAGAGCAATCTTTCTTTCTTTTATTTGCCAAAATAAAATTTTGAAACTGGTAATAGCTTTTATACGTTTGATTAGGTGGCCTAATTTGGTGTTTATAGCACTTACACAGTTTTTATTTTGGACCTGCATCATTCAACCTGTATTTGAAGAGGCAGGCAAAAAAAGTAGCCTTTCTCCTTTTCAATTTATTTTACTCAGTTTATCTTCAGTTTTCATAGCAGCAGCAGGGTATATTATTAATGATTATTTCGATGTAAACATTGATCAGGTGAATAAACCGGATAAGCTGATTGTTCAAAAATTTATAAGCAGACGGTGGACAATCATTTGGCACCTCATCTTGAGTATGATCGGCATTGTAATTGGCTTCTACCTTGATTTTACTACTAAGGTTACATTATTGGGTTTTTCAAACCTGTCCTGTGTTATACTATTGTTTATCTATTCCATATCACTTAAAAAAAAGCTATTGGTTGGCAATATATTAATATCCCTTCTTACAGCATGGGTTATTCTTGTATTAACTTGGTGTGAGGCTCGATTTTTCTTTAGAGATTCATTGCTCAATATGCCAAAAATTGCCCGTTTCTCATTTCTGTATGCAGGTTTTGCATTTGTAATATCACTCATAAGAGAAGTGGTAAAAGATATGGAAGATATGGAAGGGGACCGCCGGTATGGCTGCACTACTATGCCCTTGGTATGGGGTGTTAATGTAAGTAAGATGTTTGCAGGTGTTTGGATGGTGGTATTATTGACAAGTCTTTTGTTTATCAATATCTATGTACTACAATTTGGATGGTGGTTGAGTTTCGGCTGGTGTATGATTTTACTCATTGCTCCTTTGGCATTATCTATACAAAAGCTTTACAAATCGTCAAATGCTATAGATTTTCATCGGCTTAGTACGCTGATAAAAATCATCATGCTTAGTGGTATTGTATCTATGATTTTCTATAAATTCTACTCTTAGGAAATGCTTATCATACTCACTGCATTGTAAAACTTTTTTACAGAAATAAGCTACCCGCTCTGGTCATAAAATTGTCCAAAAAATTAGCAAAAAAAAATTGGATAAGAAAGATGTTATATTTATACTTGCAGAAACAATTTCTTTAAAAAAAACATTTGCCGATGATGTGATTTTACCCATTTTTTTCATCTAAAAAGTAATAAAGTATGAACGTAAACATTCAAACAGTACATTTTGACGCAGACTTAAAACTCATGGATTATGTAAAAACTAAAGCACAAAAATTAAATATCTTTAATGACAGAATCTTAAGTATAGAAGTATTTTTAAAGTTGGATAATATTGTACATAATATAAAAGACAAGATTGTAGAAATAAAAGTACAAGTGCCACGACATAGTTTTTTTGTAAAAGCAAGTTCAAAATCTTTTGAAACTTCCTTCGATTCTGCATTAGAATCAATGATTTCCCAAATGAAAAGGCGAAAAGATAAACTCGCAGCTTAAAAATATAATCAGGCCACTTAAATGCGTGGCCTGATTTTTGGTAAGTGTGGCACCATGAAATTAATTGCATTCACACTTATCATTTTTTTATCATTATCATGCTGTGGTTGCCAAAATATGGTTAGTACCAAGGCAAAAATTTTTGAAAGAAGAATATTACCAAATGATTCCCTCATGCTCTATTATACCTTTATAAATGAGGATGATGAAGTTAAGGATAGTGCTGTGATGCAAAAGGATACCATTATCACAGATTCTATAGATATCAGCTTTTCACCTACAGATCCGCAAAACAGTCAGATTATCACACCATAAAGCTAACTTAGGCAAGATTCAACAAATTAGTATGTTTAAACACATGAAAATTAGAAAATATTTTTTTGAAAATTTTGTAAAGTAAAGTTTTCATCTACCTTTGCGACCCCGTAAAAAGGGTTTGTTCTTAGACAATATCAAAAATATATAAAAAGCCACTTTAGCTCAGCTGGTAGAGCAACTGATTTGTAATCAGTAGGTCGTTGGTTCGATTCCGACAAGCGGCTCTTTCATTTTTTGAATTGGGCAGATGGCCGAGTGGTTAAAGGCGACAGACTGTAAATCTGTTCACGTGAGTGTACGAAGGTTCGAACCCTTCTCTGCCCACTTACATTTTCTTCAGAAGATACCAATTCGATTTGTTTACCTGAAGTATACACATCTCCTTTGTTGTAAGCTGCAAATAATTCGCCTTCATTCATTTGACCAATTACACTTCCTTTAGAAAGAGAACCTATGGTGCCAAAGAAGCCACCACCAACTCCATTCAATTCAGTGCTTGGCAATTGACCAGCGCCATTGGCATAGGCAGCACTACCATATACCCCATAATTAAGTAAACCACTACTTCTGTAGCCTAGTGAACCCCAGTATAAACCGCTGGTTTCAGCACCTAATACACCACCGGTTCGGTTATAATCATTATAGCTGTACCCACCAACGCCGAAAGTATACACATCGCCCCAGAAGTTATATCCCTTCAATGCATTATTGCCTCCTGATTGACCATAACTAACGCCATCAT
>CALAGJ010000064.1 GCA_937892395.1 uncultured Parafilimonas sp. | reverse complement strand
TTAGGAATTTGTATGCTTAAAAATGAAATTTAAACGTAATTTAATACTGACAGTTGCAAACTTTCATTTTTGTCGGACAACAATGATTATCTTTTTGTATTTCAATAATTGATTTCCAAAATAAAAAATTAAAACAACCCGTTTAGAAATTGTTTTTATACTTAGTTTGCTTCTTGTGCCTATAACAAAAATTCATGACAAATTTTATTCCCCTATTTCCATTAGAGGTTGTTGTTTTTCCGGGTGAAAAATTAAACCTACACATTTTTGAAGAGCGTTACAAACAGCTTGTCAAGGAATGTGTGGCCACAAAAAAACCCTTTGGTATACCTGCTGTTATTGATTCCAAAATTTCTGAAATTGGAACCGTTGTTCATATTGAAAAAATTGTAAAAGAATATGATGATGGCAGAATGGATATTACCACCATAGGTGGAGGTGTCTTTCGCATTTTAGAGTTTATTCCGTCCATTCCTGAAAAGCTATTTGGCGGTGCTATTGCTTCTTTTCTTGAAAATTCTGAAAGCAAAATACCCCATGTTATGAAAAAACTCTTGCCACAGCTGAGGGATTTACACCAACTTTTAGAAGTTGAAAAAAAATTTGATGATGAAGTAAATTTGACCAGTTATCAAATTGCCCACCATGCAGGCATGGATATTAAACAGGAATATGAATTGCTCAACCTACTACGTGAAGATCAACGCTTAGAGTACATAAAAAGACACTTAGCACAGGTGGTACCAATACTTTCAACAATGAATGACCTCAAGAAACGAATTCAACTCAATGGCCATTTTAAAGAGTTGAAGGGATTTGAATTTGATGGTATGGAGTGAAAAAAAAATCTTTGTAAGTGCTTAATGAGATTGCTACCATTATATCGAATCAAAAATCAAGGTAAATTCAGTAACCAAAATCTATGAAATCGCATACTTAAAACAATAATTTGCTATACCTGATTGGCCTATATAACAGCCCTATTTGTTCAAAAGCCCTATTCTATTATATTTGCCACCCTTTTAAAAAAAAAATATGTCAGTAATACAGCGTATCAGAGACAAGTCGGCATGGATTATTTCTGGTGCTATTGGAGTTTCATTATTAGCTTTCATACTACAAGATGCGGTTAGTGGGAGTAGTCGTAGTCTATTTTCCTCAAATTCAACAGTTGGCGAAGTCAACGGTAAGGATATTGATAGAACTGAGTTTGAGAATAAAATAAATTTTTATGAACAAGCCAATGGTGGTCAAACAAAAAGAGATCAATTGGTGGCAGGTGTGTGGGATGTAATGGTGGATGAAATCATCATGACCACAGAATACGATAAACTTGGTCTAAGCTGCAATGAGGGTGAACTTAGCGATATGCTTTTTGGCGATAACCCCCCACAGTGGATGACTCAGAGTTTTACAGATCCTAAAACAGGCTTGTTTGATGCGGCTACCGCAAAAAAAAGATTTGCAGAGCTCAAAAAAAATACAGCAGATCCTCAAACAAAAAATATTGAAGAAGGCTATATCAAACCTGCGGTAGATCAGCGTTTAAGAGATAAATATTCTTCACTAATAAGTGGCGCAGTGTATGTGCCAAAATGGTTGGCCGAAAAATCCAATGCGGACAATAGTAAGATTGCTAAAGTATCTTATGTATATGTGCCCTATAGCACTATAACCGATAGCACTATAAAAGTTTCTGATGCAGAAATTCAGGCGTATATACAAAAACATCCGGCAGGTTTTAAAAAGGAGGAAGAAACACGCAGTCTTCAATATGTATCCTATAGTTTAAGTCCATCTGGGGCAGACAGTTTAAGGGCCAAAAATGACATGAATCTACTTAAAGATGAATTTGCTGCCACAACAGATATTAGCAGTTTCCTTTCAGTAAAAAATAGCGACTTGCCCTATTATAATAGCTATGTATCCAGAAAGGAAATAAAGCAGGCTGTAAATGATAGTTTGTTTAGCCGTGGTGCAGGCAGTTTCTATGGTCCATATGTAGATGGTGGCAATTATGTAGTGGCAAAAATTGTTGGCGTACAAAGCATTCCGGACTCAGTAAAAGTACGACATATTTTAGTGAGTACACACCAGCAAGATCAACAACAAGGTGGTCTATACAGAGTGAGAGATGATAGTGCAGCATTTAAAAGATTAGATACTGCACTTGCAGAATTAAGAACTGGTAAAAGCTTTGACAGTGTGTGTGTAAAATACTCGGAAGATCCGGGAAGTAATGCAAAGGGTGGCGTGTATGATTATTTCCCCAGTGGCCGTATGGATGCTGCATTCAACGATTTTTGTTTTACTGGTGCTGTAGGCCAAACCAAGGTAGTAAAAACAGCTTATGGCTATCATTACATTGAAATATTAGGCCAAAAGGGAAGTAGTGCAGGATATAATATTGCCTATCTTTCAAAGGCAATTTTAGTGGGTTCTGAAACAGAAGACAAAGCATCCACCAACAGTGCAAAATTTGCAAGTGCCAGCAAAGACTTTGCAAGCTTTGAAGCCAATGCAAAAAAAGAAAATATGCTACCAGTACCTGTACCTGAATTAAAGAAAAGTGATTTCAGTATTCCCGGTACTCAAGATACTCGAAACATCGTAAGATGGGCATTTGAAAATAAAGTAGGTACTATTTCAGAACCCTTTAATGTGGGGGATAAAATTATCATAGCCTGCATTACAGGTATATCTGATAAAGGTTTGATGAGTGTAACAGCGGCAAGGCCAATGGTCGAGTACATTGTTTCCAATGAGAAAAAAGCAGCCCAAATCATTAAGACGAAAATGAAGGGTGGTACACTTGAAGAAATTGCCAAGAATGCAGGTGCTGCCATACAAGTAGCAGACAGCATAGCATACGGTGGTTATGTTTTTGGAACCGTTGGCAATGAAATAAAAATCATAGGTGCATCATTCAATAAAAATATAAAAGGCAAAGTCTCTTCTCCTATTGCGGGCAATACAGGTGTATTTGTACTGCGTGGCGAAAGCATAGGTGCCAGTGCAGATGCAGCATCTGCTAATGCAGAAATGATGCGTCAGCAGCAAGAAAATATGATGCGCCAGCAAGCAGGGTATCGCAGCTTGGAAGCTTTAAAAAAATCCGCCATAGTGGATGACTACCGACTTAAATTTTATTAATCAATCAATTTCAAATAAGTTTTTAAAGCCTCCTCTTTTGGAGGCTTTTTTGTTTTTGTTAATAATCTACATGATGGCATAAGCAAAAATTGTAGTTACACTTTTAGGAATAATTGAAATACTGTATGGCAGTGCATTTGAGCTGATTTATTATGAAACAATAAGCTATTTAGCTTTGAGTAAAATTCAAAGCAACACAGCATTTTCGCCGCAGTTAGTAGTACTCATCAACAAATTGGGCTAAATATAAAAGCCGCTTTAACAAAGCGGCTTTTAATATCAAGGATGTGCTATTTTAATGAACTACTTGCAACTGCTGCAAATCAGATGAAAAGTTATCGATAAAAACTCGATAATAATAAACTCCATCTTTTAAATCATTAAGATTAATTTGAACTGTGCTGCCAGTTTGTGACAATGCAATCTGCTTTATAACCATACCAGTAAAATTATAAATTTCAATTTTGCCATCTGAAATTGTAGTTGCTTTTTCAATGGGCAATTTGTAATGTACTACAGCCATACTGTGTACTGGGTTTGGAGATATTGATGTAGTGATTTTTGCAATGGTTGTATTTTTTTCTGCATCTTTTTTTGTACTGTTTATTGCTTGTCTTGCAAATGACAGATTCATATCAAGATTTTTTTTGGAGAGGCTTTCAATTTTTGTTTTTGCCGGCCAAAATCCATCCAATAAAGAACCTGTTTCAGGTGAAAATGCAATAATCTTAGGCTTTTCAGTTTGCTCCCCATACATCCAATCATCTGATGAACCATTGGCCGTATATCCTACGGTTTGATTAGGTGTACCTGCTTGAAAATTGTTACACTCTGTCATGTCAGCACTCCATGCAGCAAATACAGCTTGATCTGGTGTTGTAAAATTGGGTTTGTAACCCCAAGGATATATCAGAAGATTACTATAGCTGTGGTTATTAATTGCGGCAGTAAACTTCATTCTTTGGCAAAGCTGCTTGATGCATTGTGTTTCAGGCTCTGAAAAAGCTGATGGACCACGATAAGTATCAGAAGAACTTTGGTTAGAAGAGCCAATGTTATCATATCCCCATTCATATCCATAATTTCTGTTTAAATCAACACCTTTAGTACCGCCAGTATTATTGCTTCTATTTTTGCGCCACATGCCTCCACCATTTGGGTTTGTGGTTTGATTATAAATATATCCATCCGGATTTACACACGGAATAAAATATAATTCAGCATTATCTACAATATTTTTTACATCTGCATTGGTATTATAATTTTCAAGTAAATACCACATATACGTGATGAGTTGCATAGCAGACATTGGCTCACGTGCATGGTGTAATGCAGTGTATAAAACCTTTGTTTCGGATTCAGTTTTGCCGGGATTGTCAGATATCTTTACAATATATAATGGACTGCCTTCTGTTGTTTTTATAGTATTTGAAACAACTTTTTTTCTAGTTATGAGTGATGGAAATTTAGTACGCATATTATCAAGCACAGCAAGCATTTCATCATAAGTGTAAAATCCACCCATAGATCCTAATGTAAAATTTGAAGGGGTGGTAAAATTGCAATCGGCTGCTTGTTTGGATTGAGAAATATCTTCTTGGCCCACCACGCCCTTATTGCGTAGCTGATACCAGTTGCTCATATCTTCAATAAGCACTTCATACTTTGCTCCTGATTTTTTTATCAGTGCTAATTCCGCTTCCGAAAACTCTGATATAAAATGTTTTCTTTCTTCTACATCACCATGGTCAATTGTAACGCCAAGTGATGAAAGTTGTGCTAAAGTATTTGCCCCGGTGTAAATTTTTACTCGGTAATACTTTTGTTGCTGACTAAAGGCCAAATTGGTGATGGCCATCAGCAATAACATGATACCAATTGATTTGAGTGTCTTCATTTTTCTGTTTTTTTTATAGTGCATTTAATTTTCAAAAATAGGAAAATGCGGTATTATTAAAAGGGTAATATGATGACATGGAAAAAATGTAAACCGAAATGTAATAATCATCCATTCAAAAAAGTATGATTTTATGAGTATGCTGTCATGCTTTTGCTCTACGATCATGTTTTAATTTGCTTTTAAACAATCTTATTTAATAATTCAAGTTTTAATCATCAAAAAAGCGTAAAATATATTTTTGTAAAAACCTATTTTGCACCTACAATCAATACAGAAATGCAAGAATTTTATGGAAATATTATAGATATTTTTAATCAAAACATTTTCTATGGTAAGCTCTTGGTGGAAGACACAAAAATTCATTCTGTAGAGCAAATATCTGATACTGTTCTTGCTGATGCTTCTTATATCCTGCCAGGTTTTATTGATAGTCATATTCATATTGAAAGTAGTTTGCTTACTCCATCTCAGTTTGCACGAATGGCAGTACTCCATGGTACCATAGCAACTGTAAGTGATCCACATGAAATTGCCAATGTATGTGGGGTGCCTGGTGTGCAGTATATGATTGATGATGCTGCTACAACAAATTTTTATTTCTTTTTTGGAGCACCATCCTGTGTGCCTGCTACCATATACGAAACAGCTGGTGCTGCTATTTCGCCCAGCGATACAAAATTATTATTACAGCAAAATGATATTTGGTACTTGAGCGAAATGATGAACTTTCCTGGAGTTCTTTACAATGACGCATCAGTATATCAGAAAATAGAAGCTGCCATAGAAATAGGTAAACCAATTGATGGGCATGCACCCGGATTAAGAGGTGCCGACACAAAAAAATATATTTATGCAGGAAGAGAATCGATAACTATTTCCACGGATCATGAATGTTTTACAATGGAGGAGGCTTTAGATAAACTTCATCATGGTATGAAGATTATTATTAGAGAAGGAAGTGCAGCTCGAAACTTTGATGCATTGATTCCACTCTTACATGATTATCCAAATCAAATGATGTTTTGCAGTGATGATAAGCACCCCGATAGTTTATTAGAGGGCCATATCAATCTACTTTGCAAAAGGGCTGTGGCGGTTGGAATAGATTTATTTAAAGTGCTTAGGGCAGCTTGTATAATTCCTGCTCTACATTATTCATTACCCGTAGGGTTATTACGGCCAAATGACTCAGCAGATTTCATCATCATTAACAATCCGGTGTCCTTTGATATACAACAAGTTTTTATAAAAGGAGTATGTGTGGCTCAAGATGGAATCAGTCTCCTGTCAAGTCCAAAAGCAGACACCATCAACAGATTTGCGCATATAGTATTCGCAAAAAATCAATTGCGCTATGTAGTATCTACTGCTCCCATATCAGAAAAAAAACTTCCCATCATCGTGGCAGAAGATGGGCAACTAATTACAGGAGTAGAATGGATAAGCCCCAATATTCAGAATGGTGAAATAATAACTGATCCAGATCAAGATATACTCAAATTGGTTGTTGTAAACAGGTATGCATCAAAAGCGCCATCTATTGCCCTCGTCAAAAATTTTGGTCTTCGGCATGCAGCACTTGCATCTACAGTAGCACATGATAGTCACAATATAGTAGCAGTGGGTACTGATGATGATACATTGTTTGCGGCCATTGATGCAGTTATACAATCAAGAGGTGGATTAAGCCATGCTTGTGTTGAAAATGAAAAAATGGTAACAACAATATTACCATTGCCCGTGGCCGGGCTTATGTCTAATGAAGATGCATGGCAGGTGGCTGAGGCTTACATACATTTAGATCAAAAAGCAAAAGCATCTGGCAGCAAACTCAGGGCACCTTTTATGACGCTAAGTTTCATGGCATTGTTAGTAATACCACATATTAAATTGAGTGATAAAGGTCTTTTTGATGGTGATAGGTTTTGCTTTTATTAAATCTATATTAGTGTTAATTTCTCTTGATACCACCAAAGTGAAAATCAAATAACTTGTTGTAGCGTAATGTATCGAATCGGTGCAATACAGCTACTAAGTTCAAAACGATTAATGTCAATATATTTAGAAATTCTAATGCGAATAGAATTATAAAAATAGCATAAAATCATTCAGCATTACATTCAGCCAGTTCCACTTTCATAATTGAAAGTGCTACACTATCGGTACCCTTTGGTAATTTATATCTTGTTTTAAAATCGACTGTTGCCCCTGGTGTAATCACTAATTCAATGATATCCTCATGTTCTTCTACTTGTTTATTATTTGCAAAAGCAATTTGTTTGACCCTGCAATTTTTATAACTACATAGCGATGCATTATTTTGAAGCGTTCCCCTCACAACCGTACGACCAAGTATATGCTTCTTTGATTCTCCTTTTACAACAATAAAATCGAGTGCATCCTTTTCTTCCTTTTCAGCAATATTTATTTTTTGTGCTTCATAGGATTTTTTTTCAGCGTCATTGGATTTGCACGACAGACAGCACACGATAAATAAAATATGATAAAAATATTTCATGTAATATTTAGTTAATTATTGTCCATGTTTCACTACGCCCCAGTAAGCTAAGCCCACATATAAAACCACGCAATTTCATCTTCTTTCCTTCCAATGTCATTTTCCCACAATATGTTTTTCCATTTTTGGGGTCGTAAATGGTGCCATGTTCATATAGGTTTGGATTGCTGTTGTTTTTTTCGTAACCTTTTATCATCACTAAGTTGAGCACAGGTTTACTTTTTAAAGTGGCATCCGGATTCATTTTATCCAATTTTGGTTTTTTTGTTTCTTCATCAATTGGCTCACTGAGCCATACCAATTTGCCATAAAATTTTCCATCAGTTGCTTTATAAATCTGAATATGACCCGTGTTTTCCTGATTTGCCCAAGTATGCTCTATAGGGTCTAATGCCCTATGGGCAAATGATGTACAAAGCAAAATTGTAAACAAAATCAGTACATATTTCAGCTTAGTGCTTAAAAATTTGTTCAATGATTCCATGGAAAATAGCCTTTATAAATGCATAGTCAAACAAATATGGAGAAAAAGCTTTTCATTTACAAAAAAATTATATATACTTTTGGCGCCGTTTTCTTAAAAATTTGATATCCGAATTTTAAGACAGCCATACAGGCAACAATTTTGTTTATATACACGTTTTGAAACAGTAATTATAGAATATGAGGCAGTTAAAAATTGCAACCCAGATCACCAATCGTGATTCACAAGCCGTAGAAAAGTATCTGCAAGAAATCTCTAAGATTTCGATGATCACTCCCGAAGAGGAAACAACACTGGCACAGCGAATCAAGATGGGCGATCAGCGAGCCTTAGACAAACTGGTGCAGGCCAACCTTCGTTTTGTGGTATCTGTAGCTAAGCAGTACCAACACCAAGGCCTTTCACTTAGCGATCTAATCAACGAGGGAAACCTCGGTTTGATAAAAGCAGCCCAGCGTTTCGATGAAACAAAGGGATTCAAATTCATCTCATACGCCGTATGGTGGATTCGCCAGTCCATCCTGCAGGCGTTGGCAGAGCAGGGCAGATTAGTCCGCTTGCCTCAAAACAAAATTGGCACCTACAACAGAGCAAACAAAGCCTATATGGCTTTTGAGCAAGAGCACGAAAGAGAACCAAGCACAGAGGAGCTGGCAGACATTCTGGAAATGAGTGAAACAGAAATCAACAACATTTTTCAGAGTAACACACGCCACACCTCCTTAGACGCTCCGGTTCACGAGGCAGAAGACGTGGCTATGGGCGATTTATTAGAAGGCTCCGACGACACAGACGATGATGTAATGAAGGATAGCCTCCGTGAAGAAATTCGCAGGGTTTTAAAAAGCCTTAGTCCGAGAGAAGCAGAAATTGTAAATGCCTATTTCGGCCTTGATGGAGAAACCGGAAATACCATTGAGCAAATTGGTGTAAAGTATGATTTAACAAAAGAGCGTATCCGCCAAATCAAAGAAAGAGCCATCAAACGGCTCCAGAAAGCAAGATACAGCGGTGCACTCAAATCTTACTTAGGATAAAAAATTTAAACCCCGGCTTTGGTCGGGGTTTTTTATGAAACAAATTTTACCCTCCTTATAAGCCAACTATTTTGCAAATGAAATATAATCTTAAACAGAAGTGTGTGAGATATTATCTTTTATGAACAATTCAATCAGATCATTCCCCTTCAACAAATAATTGACCTAAAGAAGTTGTCAATATTGCATTTCCATTTTCAAAGTAAACTTAAAAATCGGGATTAAATTTTGAGGAATTATTTTGTAGCCCTTCGGGCAATGATTAGTTGGTATGAAATACAACTACATTGCTAAAAATGTCCAAAATAGTTGTACTAAACCATCTATACAACACTGCACTTTTCATGACCCGGCGTTGCTGAACAACGTATAGCCATTGCCACATTTCGCTTTTATGCAAAATGAAAACTCGGTTCGATTTTAATTTGAAAAAAATAGAATAGCTGCTCATTACATTTTAGGCTTCTTTGGGTTTAGCTTTTTTGTTACTTTGGTTTCGGGTAAAATAAATTTAGTATTTAATCCTGTTACTACTTTTTTACCAGTTTTTACTTTTAACTCTTTTATAGCCACTTTAGCTACATTACCACCTTGAGCTGCTACTTTTTTGCTTGCTTTAAAGCCTTTTGGGTTTGCTGCTTGCGAAATATCTTTATTCTTTGGTGGTCTTGCCTGCCCATGCTTTGGTAATTGTATCTGTAAGTGTATCAAATTGCGGTCCTTCTTTTAATCATCTTCTTTACCATTCTTCTGTTAATTCTTTTCGTATTTCAATGCTTTTCAGCCGTTGATTTATCCAGTTTTCAGAATAACCCAATTGGAAATATTGCTCTAAAGCCCTATCAATAGTTAGTTCTGGGTCTTACATTTCGTCCAATCGTTCTGAGGTTACCTGTGCCACCCAAATTTTAAAAGGCTCTGCTTTGGGGCTTGGTATTGATTGGATCAGGCGGAAAATTTGTTCGGTATCGGCAACGTCGGTTATTCGCATTTTCCATCGGGGCAAGCATTTTCAAACTGTTACAAATTGTAACGGGTTCATTTCCTGACACTGATATAGTAGCATGCTGTATGTCTGCTTCGCATATATCATTGCCCGCAGGGCCTATTCCGAATTTACTTCGGAAGCGAAAATTGTCTGAACCCTTGATTTATCTAATTAAATGATTGCATGGATTTTTTTGCTTCGCTTCACTCGCAAATGATAGTGCGTGGTCATTGCCCGAAGGGCGAAACAATTAAATCTCAAACCTTAAACTTCAAAATTTAAACGATAGTGTACATCGCTTCACTCGCAATGGATAGTGCGTAGTCATTGCCCGAAGGGCCTATTCTGAATTTATGTCGGAAGGAAATTATTTTTTCCACTCCCTTCCATTGGCAATAATCTTTAAACTTTTCCATCCGGTGGGCAATGTGCTTTTTACTTGTACTATGCCTGTGGGTGTAATGTCTAATCCGCCAAAACCCATGAGTACAGACTGTAGTATGCCTCCGGCCCCTGTGGCAAAATATGGATTGGTGCCTCCTTTGGTTTCTGCTAATACGCCAAAGGGTGCAAGTAGGTTTGGCTTGTAAGCATCATTAAACCAATAGGCTGCTTTTTCTGCATTGCCAAGCCTTGCATAGAGTAATGTAAAAATGGCCTGAGTCATGGCTGGTGTGCCTTCTGTGGGTACCCTGCTTTCATAGTATGCCAAATCTTTTTTTATCTGTGTTTCATCAGTTATGAGTTTGAGGGGGTAGCTCAGTAAGTTGACATCTCCCTGTTTTATTCCTTCTCCATTGTAGGTGGCATGCTCCTTTGTGGTGCCATCCGGAAATTGGAGTATGGGTATATTGTCTGCTACGAGTTTCCAATCTGGCGAAGGCATAATGCCCAGCACTTGTGCTGCTTGAGTTGCAGCCCTTAAATTGGTAATGGCTGCTCCATTTGTAAATGCATTGTTATCTACATTTTCTGCCCACTCGTCTGCTGCTACTACATTTTTTATGTCATAAGCACCGGGACCATTTCGCTCCACTCTGCTGCACCAAAAATCTGCAGTGGCACTGAGTATGGGATAGCCTTTTGTGCGTAGCCATTCCGTATCTTGTGTTGCACAATAATAGGTCCATGCTGCTATGGCCACATCGGCAGTTATATGATGTTCAAAAGGACCGCTGAGTGCCCATACGGGTGTTTCTTCTACTCCTGATTCTGCACTTTCCCAAGGGTACATAGCTCCTTTATAGCCCAGTGTAAATGCATTGCGCTTAGCAGCTGCTAATCTTTCAAACCGATACTCCATCATGCTATGCGCCAGCTCCGGATGCATGACTAACAACGCAGGAAACATCCATAACTCTGTATCCCAAAACACATGACCATTGTATCCGAGTCCGCTCAGCCCCATAGGACTGGGTGATAGTGAAGTGCCCGCTCTATTAAAGGAATATAAATGATACAACATACTTCTTACATCCTGCTGGGCTTGTGCATTGCCCTCTATTTGTATATCACTTTGCCAGAGTGCTTGCCAGGCTTTGTTGTGCAGCTCCGTCAATCTTTTACGACCTTCTAATTTTGCAAAAATGGTAAGCCGCTCAGCCTGATTGAGCGGGTCGTCATGGTGTGCAGAGGTAACGGATGAACCAACAATAGAAAAACTATATGTGCTGCCTGCGGCAATTTTTTTTGTAAACTTTACCAGGTGCATATTGTTGTCCCACATTTCATGAATGACACGTGGCTCGCTGCCATGAGGCTCATCAAATAAAAATGAATTGCTGGCGCAAAGCAATAATTTTCCGGTAGGACTTTTTGCTGATGAGGTCAGCAAGGAAATGGTAGTATGTGGGCGATCAATTTCATTGTAATAATTCTGTACATCACGCAGTGCATCGGGTGCTTCCATGATGCTGCTACCTGTTATGACTATGTCTTTTTGGGCAATAATGGTTACGGTCATCAGAGCGGTATGGGGCATTTGCCGTAAGGCATAATAAGTGGCTTGTACTTTGGCTTTGTCAGACATATTAAAAGCGGAACTAAAAGCTCCGTTGTGCATGTCTAACTGCTGTGTATAGTTGCTGATATTTTTAGTATCTACGCGTCGCCCATCAATATCCAAGCCCATGTTGAGTAGGTTAAAGCTACGCAAAAAATTGCTCACACGGCCACGGCCATATAAATCATATGCACCGGCCAATACCACTTCTTTTACCCTGAGGGGCTCTGCACTACTTACTATACCCAGCATGCCATTGGCAGATGTAATGCCATAATAATTGGCAGGGTTTATTTGATCTGCTTTTATAATCCAGGGGTCTTGCGCATAGGATAAGATTGCGGGGCATAGCAATGCAAATAGATATACAATTCGTTTCATACTTTTTGTTATGGAGCTAATGTAGGGAATAAAGCACTATTGTTTAAAAGGATAAATGGTATGCTGATAAATATTTTTTATTAAAGTGCTACTTATTTGTGCATTTGTTCACATTGCAAAATAGCTGATTAGAACTGATTTTGCAGATGATTTTATTATGAAATGTTGAAACGCTATTCGAAAAGAATTAGCCCTATCTGCTGATTTGATTTTTTATTTTAAAGTAGGCATCTATATTTGCAGCCTCATTCAACGACGGTGAGGTGGATGAGTGGCTGAAATCAGCAGTTTGCTAAACTGCCGTACGGGTAAACTGTACCGAGGGTTCGAATCCCTCCTTCACCGCAAAAAGAGGCTGTATCAATAAGATTGAGCAGCCTTTTTTAATTGTTCATAATCCTGCATATTGCAATGGATTTTTTTAGAGCTGAGATAGATTTTTGTTATTGTTGACCTCCACAATAGATTGAAACAAAATCCATAATGTGCCACAGGTCGTAAATTTTTTGTAACGAATGGTCTTATTTATTGCTTCTGAGTTTATCAGTAAATATTTACCAAAGGTTTGCTGCGGCACAAAAGTTTATCCAATAGAAGTCCATTTACTTTTGCATTGCAAATTTTCACTGGCTAATAGTAACCTAAGTATTATTGCCAATACTCTTTCAAATTATTCTGTCGAGACGCCATAAAGGTTATTGAAACCAACCATCTACACCTCCTTCCAAATAATAGATATTGTTAAGCCCTGCGGAGATTAAAGTATCAGCTGCTTGCTGACTTCTTTTATGTCCATGGTTACAAATACATACTATTGTTTTGAATTTGGACAATTCGTCTATATTATTTAGGAGTGTAGTTGCTTCTTTGTTTATAGAGCCTGGAATATGACGTTTATCATATTCATCTGTAGTTCTTATATCTATTAATGCTGTATAAGTTGACTCCATGAAGTTGAGTAATTCCTCTTTTGTTTTCTTTGTTGCCATATATTTTTATTCAATCCAATCTGCTATGAAAATGTTTGTGTCTCTTGTACCGCCATTATTTCTATTGCTACAAAAAATAAATTTTTTGCCATCGGAAGAGAACATCGGAAAAGCGTCAAAACCTTTATCTCTGCTGATTTTTGTTAATTTGCTATCAGGATTTAAGATATACAAGTTGAAAGGGAATCCCCTACTATATTCATGATTACTGGCAAATAGGATTCGTTTTCCATCAGGCATAAAAACTGGAGCCCAGTTGGCTTTTCCCAAGGCGGTTACCTGTTTAATTTTTTTGCCATTGGCTTTTGCAGTAAAGACCTCCATATTAGTAGGTGCCACCAAATGCTCTGCAAGAAAATTTTTGTATTCGGCTATAGCGCTATCTGATTTTGGGCGGGAAGCACGCCAAATAATTTTTTTGCCGTTGGGGCAAAACCATGCGCCACCATCATAACCTAAAGAATGCGTTATTCTTTTTTCTTGACCAGTTCTTAAGTCCATTACATAAAGTTCTATGTCTCCATCTTTATCACTGGTATATATCATTTTGTTTCCGTCAGGGCTTAGAGTTGCCTCTGCATCATAGCCTTTGCTGGTTGTTAGTTGTTTGACAATATTACCATTTGTATCTGCCATAAAAATATCATAGCTATCATATAGTGGCCAGATATATCGGTTTCCATATTTTTTTCTATCAGGAATAGGAGGGCAGGTATCTGCAGATAAATGCGTACTTGCATAAATTATATGAGCACCATCTTTTGTAAATGCCCCACAGGTGGTGCGTCCTTTTCCGGTACTTACCATTTTATAAGTAAATGGCTCACCAAATTTCGGTATTTTGCCAATAAACATCTGATCACAGGGTAAATTGTCTTTTGGATTTGTACGCTGAAAAATTATATGTGTGCCAGAAAAATTGAAATAAGCTTCTGCATTATCACCACCAAATGTAAGTTGTTGCAAATTGGCAAAATGAGTTTCTTCCGAGTAGTGTACAGAATCTGGAGTACTCTGTTGCGCATGTATTTTATTCACTGCAAACACAACGACCAAAAGGAATATGTATTTTTTCATTTATTTTTTTGAAGGTGCAAATGTAGGGTGGTGTGGGCTGAGATTTTACAGATTTTCGGTTCAAAATGTCAAAATCTGAATTAAAGTTTAAATATCCAAAATGATTCCTAAATATAGAAAAAGTTTTATCAAGCAAACCCATGAAAATAAAGCAAGAAATGGTAGTTTTTTTCTGATTTAGCATTTTTTATTAGATGAAAGTATGAAAAATTCAATATTTCATTTTGTTTGTATGATATAAGCACATACTTTTGCCGTCCCAAAAAATGATGGTATAGAATGCCTACAATACAGCAATTAGTTAGAAAAGGTCGGGAAATCATCCGGGCTAAGAGCAAATCCAGAGCTTTGGATGCATGTCCTCAGCGTAGAGGAGTTTGTACCCGTGTGTACACCACTACTCCAAAAAAACCGAATTCTGCCCTACGTAAAGTAGCAAAAGTTCGTCTTACAAATAAGGTTGAAGTCATTGCTTATATTCCTGGTGAAGGTCATAATCTACAAGAGCACTCCATTGTATTAATACGAGGTGGTCGTGTAAAAGATCTTCCAGGTGTACGATACCATATTGTGAGAGGAAGTTTGGATACTGTCGGTGTGAAAGATCGCAAAAAGAGCCGCAGTAAATACGGTACAAAAAAGGAAAAACCTAAGAAGTAAATAATTTAAAAAAATTCTCATACCATGCGGAAAGCGCAAGCAAAAAAGTTACCACTCGCCCCAGATCCAGTATATAATGATGTATTGGTTACGCGTTTTGTAAACAATGTAATGTGGCAAGGAAAGAAAAGTGTAGCCATGAAGAGTTTTTATGATGCTTTAGATAAAGTTGGAAAAATGACCAATGAAAGTGGTTATGAAATCTGGAAAAAAGCCCTGGCAAATGTTACTCCTGCTGTAGAAGTTAGAAGTCGTCGTATAGGAGGAGCTACTTTCCAAATTCCTTCCGAGGTTCGTGCAGATAGAAAAATTTCTCTAAGCATCAAATGGCTTATTCGTTTCAGTAGAGAAAGAAATGGTAGAACAATGGCTGACAAATTAGCCAATGAGATTGTGGCTGCCAGTAAAGGTGAAGGTGCAGCTTTCAAAAAGAAAGAAGATGTACATCGTATGGCAGAAGCTAACAAAGCATTTGCACATTTTAGAGTGTAAAAAATCTAAATAATATTTAAAAGCCATCCCATTTTTGGGATGGTTTTTTTTGTATCAAAACGGATCCAAACGTCATGAACCAGTGTTTATAATTAATGTAGTTCTGAAAAGTTTAAAGTAAAGTTGTCTAAATATCAGAGTTTAAATTTTCTCCTAACGAATAACTGGGCTATTTGAATTGTTCCTAAATGAATATGTCTGATGAGTTTGGAGTTTGTGATAAATTTCAATTCCAAAATCTGGATGAGTTTATATATACTATCCACTAATTTGCCTGCTATTACAAAATATAAATAACATTTGACCAAACGCATTGTATTAACTAATTCATTTTTTGAGGTGTTATAGATAATCATGTATGTTATGAGTTATTATCTTTTGTCCTGTTGGAGACAAAAGATTGATAGAATGAGAAAAGTATTTTTTAAAGACCCTTTTGGGACGCAATGAAGGTTATTAATTGCAAGTGTCTATATCTGGATTTCTATTCAGACAATTTTTTACTTATCAAAATTGGAATTGCATTGCAAGTAGAGTTTGGAGTAATGATTGATTTATTTTTAAAAAAATCTGTGTTCAAATTATATATTCGATTTCGTTCCAGAAGGAGTATTATTTCCTTTAAATGCTTTGAGTTCTACCAATACGATTTCTCTATTGGGGAAAAATAAAGCTATCTCAAAAAATGAATTAGACAATTGTATTCTTTTCTGTTTATAATATTTAAGTTCTTCTCAGAATAAAAACATTGATGAATAAGTATTCAAAATGGTTATCTATGTCTTGATATTTGTTCTATCCAATATTTGATATTATTACCAATCTATGTACATACTCCATTTTGCAACACAATTGTTTTTACTTTCAATAAAACCTTTAGTTCAACTATTTTTAAATCCAATAGCATTCTGTTTTGCTATCATCAGTAAAATATATCCTGTCGAAAGCACTTATTTGGGTTTAAATTTTCAAATATCCCCTATTTCCGAAGGGCAATTTTGCCCATATTCATTGAAAGTATTTAATCTGTGCAACCAATGTGAAATAAGTGGGAATATTTACTATGTTGGAAACCCTTGATATCACTGGGTTTTAAAATATTTTTTAAAAAAAACTAAATAAATATTTGGTTGGAACATTCTCACACATATCTTTGCACCCCGCTCAACAAAATTGAGTTGCTCTTTGAAAAAAATTTGAATAAATAATATACTATCTGTTTGTATATCAGTTTGTTAGGATATAGTATTAGAAAAATATTTTTTTAAATTTTTTTAAGAAAAAATAAAAATTTTCTTGGGTTGTATCAAAATGATTCGTACTTTTGCAACCCCGCAAAAAAGGGAAATAACTTTCACACAAAGATGCTAAATTGAACAGATGACTCGTACTCATCGCATCTACAAAAGCTATATGATAGCTTAAGTTCTTTGAAAGATGGAAAGCAACATTGCAGTTTTTAAATTTTAGAAACAGTAAGGTAGCAAGCGTAACACAATTAATATCCGACGTTAATTTTCAATGAGAATTATAGTCAGATCAAATCTTTTACAATGGAGAGTTTGATCCTGGCTCAGGATGAACGCTAGCGGCAGGCTTAATACATGCAAGTCAAGGGGGTAGCAATACAACCGGCGCACGGGTGAGTAACGCGTACACAACATACCATATACTGGGGTATAGCTTTGGGAAACTGAAGGTAATCCCCCATAACATTGCGAGAGGGCATCTGATTGCAATTAAAGTTTCGACGGTATATGATTGATGTGCGTTTGATTAGCTTGTTGGTAGGGTAACGGCCTACCAAGGCGACGATCAATAGCTGGCGTGAGAGCGCGACCAGCCACACTGGAACTGAGACACGGTCCAGACTCCTACGGGAGGCAGCAGTGGG
>CALAGJ010000063.1 GCA_937892395.1 uncultured Parafilimonas sp. | reverse complement strand
TGTTTTGAATGATGGATACACCCGTGCTATCATAGCCCCTGTATTCCATTCTTTTCAAACCTTTCATTAAAACGGGGTATGCTTCCCGTGGGCCTATATATCCAATGATTCCGCACATATACGTTTAAAATTTAAGCTACATAAAGGAAAAAAACGATCATCAACTAAACCAAGATGAGTTGTAACCTTTCATCACTGTTTATCAAGAAAATATTCTTCAACTTTTATTAAAAAGTACAAGAAAATATTTTGAAAGGGGCGAATATCGGTAAAATTTTATTTGAAATAATTTCATGAAATCCGGTATTTCTTTTAACCCAAATTATAAAATTTTTTTTGTTGCCCTGTGGGCAATGATTGGGAAATATGCCATAAAAATAAATTATTTAAAACCTCTACCAATGGCTTTGCTAAGCCACTTATACAATACGGCACTCCTTATGGCCCGGTGTTGTTGATTAACGTATAGCTAAGGCCCAGTTTGTTTTATTTATATGTCTTTAAGGGTGTTGACAGGCATTATGGCAGGGGGCTTTAGGCTAGACGTCTAAATGGTAGCTGCTGGCGTTCTGTCAGCCGTGTCTGCAAACAATTGTCGTTATTGAGTTTCACTATCTTTTTTTTGTCGGGTTGTTCTTTTCGGTTGCGTATTTTTTATTTTAGAAGGGGAGTAGATTTTTTTTAAATTCAATTTTGTCTGTGTGGAAAAGGTGGAATCTTTTTTGCAAGCTTTGGTCCGTGCTTGGGCTTGAACGGCTTGCAAATGTGCTTACACCTGTGCGATGGCTTTTAGTCCTTTCCATTTATCGTAATCATTATTTCTCTGAAACTTTCAAGTCCTGCTTCAAGATTTTCAATTATTTCCCCTGCTAAAACGTCTGGGTCGGGTAAGTTGTCAAGGTCTGCAAGTGATTTATCTTTTATCCAAGTGATGTCAAGCGAGGTTTTGTCACGGTTGATGATTTCATCATAAGTGAATTTTCTCCAACGTCCTTCAGGATTTGTGTCTGCGTTGTATATTTCTTTTCTTTTGTGTCTATTGTCAGGATTGTATGCGTTGATGAAGATCCTACTATTTACCTTTTTTTCTCAAAATCATATAATGGACTGTCCATCTTTCCTAAAATTTCATAACAACATAGATATATCAAAATGTGCTTTTTTTTCACCATGACCCGGCATTTCTTTTGGTTGCCTTATGTCATGTCCATGAACAACCATCAAGGCCCTGCGTAATCATTGCCCGAAGGGCGAAAAAAAAAATTTCCTATTGGTCCAAATTATTCAATATTTGAATGTTTTATATCATTCATCTTGCGGTGATAGTGCTTAGAACTGATGCCTGTATTTGCTTTGCATATTGGTATGCCAATGTGCATAGTATATTTGCCGCCAACTTAGCAATTGGTTATGAAGATATTGATGGTTTGTTTGGGAAATATTTGTAGAAGTCCGCTAGCAGAAGGAATCATGAAATATCATGCTAAGCGGCATGGATTGGATTGGCAAATTGAAAGTGCAGGCACTTCGGCTTATCATGCCGGGGAGCCGCCACATAGGCTATCACAGAAAGTGGCACTTGAACATTATATAGATATCAGTGCTCAGGAGTCTCGGCAGTTTGTGGCTGAAGATATGGATAGTTTTGACCGCATTTATGTAATGGATGAAGATATCTATGCCGATGTGCAAACCATAGCAGGTGCAAGCTGGCAACCGCAAAAAACAAAATTGCTTTTGGACGAATTGGATAATATCGACAATAGAAATATACCCGACCCTTGGTATGGTGGGGAAGATGGCTATCACAAAGTATTTGCTTTGATTGATGAGGCCTGTAAAAAAATTATTGCATCATCAAAAATTTCAGTTGTATAAACACATGAAACCATCACTACCACAGGGTACCAGAGATTTTGGTGCAGACATATTGTATAAACGAAACTATATTTTTAGCACGATAAAATCGGTGTTTGAAACTTATGGTTTTGAACCATTGGAAACCCCTGCTATGGAAAACTTAGATACGCTAATGGGTAAGTATGGGGATGAAGGAGATAAACTGATTTTTAAAATTTTGAATAATGGTTTGCAGCTTTCCGAAAAGCATGCCCCGGCTCGTATTGATTTTGAAGAAGTACTTGCTGGAAAAAATTCTAAAGGCATAACTGAGCGTGCTTTGCGATATGACCTTACCATACCTTTTGCCCGGTATGTGGCTATGAACCAAGGCCAACTGTCTTTACCGTATAAGCGATATCAAATGCAACCGGTATGGCGTGCAGATAGACCACAGAAAGGAAGATACCGTGAGTTTTATCAGTGTGATGCTGATGTGGCTGGCAGTCATTCTTTGTGGAATGAAGTAGAATTGGCCGGCATTTATAGAGATGTGTTTGCGGCACTCCATCTACCGGTAAGCATACGCATTAATAGCCGCAAAATATTGGCTGCGCTTTCTATGGCTTGCAACAATGCTGATCTACTCACAGACATTACAATTGCCATTGATAAATTAGATAAAATAGGATTGGAAAAAGTAATGCTGGAATTGGAATTGAAAGGCATTGATGCATCAGGAAGAAATATTATACAGTCGTATCTTCAAATAGGTGGAAGCAACCGGGAAAAAATGGAAGCACTCCGGCTTCTAATGCCATCCAATGAATTGGGGAAAGCAGGCTTGGAAGAAATTGAATTTTTATTGGAGCATTATACAGATGAAGCAGGTGTGTTGTTAGAAATAGATTTTACTCTGGCTCGTGGACTCAATTACTATACAGGAATCATATTTGAAATAAAGGCACAGGGTATAGCGTTTGGTAGTATAGGTGGCGGTGGAAGATATGCGGATCTTACCTCTTTTTTTGGCGTAAAAGATATACCCGGTGTGGGCATTAGCTTTGGCGTGGATCGTATTTATGATGTATTGGAAGCATTAAATCTTTTTCCACCTACGCTGGGCAAGGGTACAGAAGTTTTATTTTTTAATACAGGATTGGAGGAGTGCAAAATGGCGTATAAACTTATGCACATACTCAGAAAAAAGAAAATAAGATGCGAACTGTTTGCGGAAACATCTAAATTTGACAAGCAATTTAAGTATGCTGTAAAAAAGGGAATACCTTATGCAGCTATCATTGGAGCAGAGGAATTAAAAACTAACCAGGTTGTACTAAAAAGCCTAACGATGGGAACACAGCAAGTGATTTCGGTGGATGCGTTTATTAACTATAAATATTCATAAACATGTCAGATGCAATTATCATTATCATCGTTGGTATTGTTGCATTATTAATCGGGTTCAATACCCTTCCTGCCAAAAAGAAAAAACTGCTGCGTGATGGAGAAGAAGTAGATGGTGAAATTAGTGAAATTGTGGAAGCCACCAGCGATGAGGTAACTGAATACTTTCCGGTGGTAAGATTTATTACCAGAAAAAATCAGATAGTAGAAAAAATTGTTGCTGATTTATTGATATCCGGGGTGGTACAAGAAGGTGCCAAAGTAAAAGTACTGTATCAGCCAGAAAACCCCGAAGAGTTTGTAGTAAAGAGTGCCAAGGCAATATGGATAGCACGCATACTTACTATTGTTGGTATTTGCGCTCTTTTGGCCGGTGCTTATTTACTCCTAAAAGCTCAAAGTATTTTGTAGCAATAATATTTATCTTCTTTCTGATATTTTTGAACTAAAAGGATGTCTTAGATTGCTGTATTGCATCATATCCACTTTTATTGAACCCACTACTATTGGACTTTCTATGCGCAGTGGGATATGATTTTTATCGTCACTTACCCATACATTCATTTTTTCACCGCCTTCAAAAATGGTTCCGTTTACCAGTAGTGGTTTAAACTTAATGGCATTGAATTTTCCATACTTAGTTTTTACCTGTTCTTTGCCGATATACCTAATGTAGAGGTTATACACTTCATCATCCAAAAACATACTAAAAGGAATTTTATCACCGGGTTTGTATTTATTAAAATCAATGTTTCGGGCATAGTATATAGAGCTGATTACATCCTGTACACAGTTGGGCACATTAAAAGTACCCTTTGTGGATTTAGCAGTATTGCTTTGTTGATTAAAAGTTACATCTTCTTTCTTTTTATATCCTCCTTCGCTGATATCTCTTAAAAAGCGATAGGGTTGTAAAGTGCCGGTGTCAATAAATGATTCGTACCTATCCCTCACTTTAAAAATCCAATCATACTTTGAGTTGGAAGACCCTACACCCACTACATGATAGCAAGGTTTATTATTATAGCTTTCTATTGATGTAGTAAAACTTGCAGTGCCCGCATTGGCATATATGCCCAGTACGGCATAGTATAAATTATAACTAATTACTTCTCCGGATTTGAAAGCTGTATTGCGAATGCCGCAAAAATCATCTCCGGCAGAGAGATGCAAACTGCATAAGGTGGTAAAGGTTATGAATAAGATTTTCTTCACTCTATTTATTTCTTAAAAATTCGAATACCCGCTATAAACAAACTTCCTGCCATAGCAGGCAATATTAAGTTAACAAACCAAATAGTAGCAGTAGTAGCAATAATGGCAATAGCATTTGTGCTGATAAGTCCGAAAAGTTGTAAAGCTGTTTGACCCCTCAAACCTAAATCGGCAGCAGGAATGGTAGGCAATACCAACAATACCAAGAATACAACGCTTACTGTAGCAATGGCTTCTGGCAATGATACTCCTGCTTTAAAAATTGATAAAGCCACAATATATTGAGCTGTAAACACAGAAAACCTTACCAACGATAAACACAAAATCTTTGTTAAATCTTTTGTAGAAATGGTCTCCAAGTGTTCTATAAAATACCTGTACTTGTGTACAAAAGGTATTTTTTCAAAAATGCGGCTTAGCCATGACAGCCTATAATATACTAATATCAGCACAATTGCTCCCATCATAATCATAGACAATACAATATTGATCCAAAAAATAGAAAGGCCTTGTATAAGTGGTGTATGCTGCCAGGCATGCTCTTTCAAATAAATTAAACTCACAATACCTGCCAGTGCTGTTATGATAACCTGGCTCATACTGCCAGCTATCGTGAGTGATATACTTTTTAACCTGTTGCCTTCATCCATATAAACTATACGCCCAAAATATTCTCCTATACCATTTGGTATAAACAGTGAAAAACTTAAACCGGATAATACCGCCCGGAATGATTTTAAAAAACTCACTTTTTGTATGGGCCGCATCAGCAGTTGCCATTTTCTGCTTTCAATGCCCCAATTGAAAAACATAAGTAAAACCAATAAGATAATGAGTGGTAAATTATTGCTGTTGAACGCATTTTTTATGAGCGATGTTTTTTCGGGTAAGTCTGGCTGCGATTGTATTTTATAATAAATGGATATAGCCAGTATGATAAATAATAAAGGCCCAAGCACATAGTTGATTAATATTTTATGCTGCCTTTTCAAAAATATGATTAGGTTGTATTAAGATAAACAATGGTGCTAATTGAACTATAACGTAATCCGTATTAAAATTATTTTCTTGTTTGTTTGTAGCCATTTTTTAATAACCACTGTAGCATTTTTTCCCTTTGATCTCCCTGTATGATAATTATACCATCTTTTGTGCTTCCACCAGTGCCACATGCATTTTTTAGTTGCTTGCCCAGTAGTTCTAAATCTACAGCAGTACCAATAAATCCTTCTACAATAGACACCGTTTTACCACCCCGATGTTTGGTATCCAAAATCAATTTAAGTTTTTGTTGTGCCGGTGGCAATGATTCCGTTATCTCTTCATGATATTGGAATGAATAGTTAGGATCTGTGCTGTAAACAATACCCTGCAAATCTGTTTTTGTTTTCTTTGACATCTTAATATTTTAGAAACTTGCCTTCAGGCTTAAATCAAGACTACGTGCCTGATGAATTAAACCACCCACACTGATATAATCAACTCCTGTGGCTGCATACAATTGTATATTCTGCAAATTAATGCCACCACTGGCTTCCGTTTCAAACCTGCCATCAATTATTTCTAAGGCTTTATCAATTTCCGAAGGGATAAAATTATCTAACATAATGCGAAATACTTTGCCAACTGCCATGCTGCATACTGTTTCCACATCTGCAATTGATCTGGTTTCCACTTCTATTTTTAAATGTGGTTGATAAGCCTGCACGTATTGGTCGGCTTTATTGACGGCAGCTGCTATTCCTCCGCAGTAGTCAATATGATTGTCTTTGAGCATAATCATATCATATAATCCAAACCGATGGTTTACCCCGCCACCTATCCTTACAGCTTCTTTTTCTGCAATGCGAAAATTGGGTGTTGTTTTTCGGGTGTCTAATAATTTTGTTGTATAGTTTTTTAATACATCTGTGTATTGACGGGTAAGGGTAGCAATGCCGCTCATGCGCTGCATACAGTTTAATGCCAATCTTTCACAGCGTAAAATTGTATGCACTGCGGCTTCTACTTCAAAAGCAATTTCTCCGGGCTGCATGTTATCCCCATCGTGCTTAAATGATCTAAATTGTGCTGCAGGCTCTTGCCAGGCAAATAACTTTCTTGCTGCTTCCACACCAGCTAAAATTCCTGCTTCTTTAATTTTTAAAACCGCTTTTCCTTTTAAGCCTGCCGGTATGCAACTCAGGGTACTATGGTCACCACTGCCTGCATCTTCATTTAATGCTTCATCAAATAGGTGAAGCCATTTATCTTCATGCATATTTTAGATATTGTACAAATATACTGGGTGGGTTTGTATGTATCCGTTTTATATCATTGGTTGTACCACTTGCCATATATCAGCCGCTACCGCATCTGTCTTTTTATTACCATCTGTTATGAATACTTTTTCTGTAGATTGAAGTAGTTCAAAAGCGCTAAAGTATTCATTCCGCACAGCGGTTAAATTTTCTACTGTTTCGTACAACTCTTTACTACTGCGTCCTTCATGTATGCGCTGCATACTAAGCTCCGGTGATATATCGATATAAATATTCAAGTCTGGTTGAAGTAGTGCAGCACTCATTGCGTTTGCATCTATCACCCACTGCATGGGCATGTGCACGCTATGATAGGCATAAGATGAAAAATAATATCGATCAGAAATTACAGTATATCCTTCCTCCAATTTTTTCAATATACCATTTTCTTTATCCAGTAAATGATATAAACGATCTGCTACAAAAAGCCCTGCTATTACTTTATGGTCAGCTTCCATTTCATGTTTAAAAATCTTTCTAATCATTAAACCTATTGGACTATCTGTAGGTTCAAAAGTGGTATATACTTTATGCCCTGCTTGTATGAAATGCTCCGCCAATAATTTTATCTGTGTGCTTTTACCACTTCCATCTATTCCTTCTAATGCAATAAATAAATTTTTTCTCATTATTATTTATTTTCATTTTTCCAGTATGCAATTATTTCAGCTGCATGGTCTTTGTTTTTAGGTCGTAGAAAAATTTTTGCAATCTTTCCTTTTTCATCTATCAAAAAAGTTGTTCTATGCAATCCATCATACACTCTGCCATATAGCTGCTTTGTACCCCATACGCCGTATTTATTGATGATGGTATATTTTGGATCTGCTATCAGCGGAAATGGGAGTTCAAATTTTTTGGCAAACTTTTGATGATCATTTGTACTGTTTGGGCTTACGCCTATAACTGTAATACCTGCCTCTTTTAATGCACCAAAATTATCTCTAAGGTTACAGGCTTGCACCGTACAAGTGGGGGTGTCATCTTCAGGATAAAAATACAGAGCAATTTTTTTTCCTTTCAGGGATGAAGATGTAATCTGCTCACCATTTGCTGCCATTCCGCTAAATGTGGGTGCCTTTTCTCCTTCCTGTAAATGTGTGGCCATAACTAAAGCTTTTTTATCGTGAAAGTCTTTTCTGTTTTATTCCCTGCCAAATCTGTGGCACTCATCATAATCTGATGAAAACCGGGTAATATTTTATCATCAAATTTAAAGGTGTAAGTATTTCCTTTTTCTGCAAAGAGCAACCATTGTCCATCGCATGTAATCTGCATGCGGCTGATGGTTTCATTATTATCTGTACATTTTATAACCATTGATTTTTTTCCATCAAAACTGCTACTGTCTTTCCATGCTATTGGAGCAATTTGCGGAGCAATAGTATCATATAGTAAGCATACTATACCCAGCCTTCTAAAATTTGCTTTCATCCAATCACCTTCCCAGCTTCCCTTTTCATAATAACTATCTTTACCACTTACTAATTTCATAATGGTTTTATTCCTCAGGACACTATTGGCCGGCAAATTTGTTTTTAGTTGTACTGCGTAATAATCATGCACAGGTACCAACCAATTATAGAGTTGATATGCCGGAGATACAGCAGTTGTATCTGCCGTAGGCACTTGATTCCAACTAAAGGGCACACGGTCATAAAATGCTTTATCAGAGAAGGATACCACACAGTGTGTGCTAACAAATTTTTCGGTCTTGCCAGGTACTATCGGTTTAGCATCTGCAGGATAGGGAATTGGATTTGTATGAATGGTATCATATTTTAATTTAAATAGTAAGGTAGAAAAATTGCCAGTTACATCTTTTACTTCCACCCGCATATTGTGTGTAATGGTGTCAGTGAGGATAACTACACCTTTACTATGTGTTGGTTTAAACACTTTGAGCTGGTTGCCGGGCAATTCAAATAAATATTGAATACCCGTTTTGCTGCTCATAAATTTTTTATAATCCATACAGGCATTTACATATCGACTATCTGTATAATTAAAATTATTGAGTTCAAAGCCAAACAGTAATGAATCATCCATATACATGTCTGCACTATAAATGCCAAATTTATAACTACTGCCATTGTTTTTATCTTCTGCCCTAATTGCAAATCCGGGCAATTGTGTTTTTGATAAAATAATGGGTGCTGTAATAATATAATTTTCTTTAGATTTTTTAGCTGAATATGCCAAAGGTTCTACTTGATAAATACTATTTCTTCGATCATATAAATAGAGAGTGCTGATCAATGGTGCTATATTGTCTGTGATTGGAAAACCACATAATTCGGGATTGATGTTTTTGTCTGTTTTGCTATCTCTAATTTCAAAATGCAGATGTGGTCCTTGACTTCCACCTGTATTGCCACTATTGGCTATGAATTGACCCTGTATTATTGGAAATTGGTTTGGTTGTAATATAATTTCTTGCGCCCAGCTCTTATCTGCATATTGTTTTTGAATGATAAAGTTTTGCAAGTCGGGATAGAAATCATTGAGGTGTGCATAGAGAGTGGTATAGCCATTAGGATGTGTAATATAGATAGCCCTTCCATACCCATATTTTTCTATTTTTATTTTGCTGATATAGCCATCTGCAGCTGCATACACCGGAAGATTTTCTTTGGACTGGGTACGAATATCTAAACCCATGTGGAAATGATTGGTGCGCAGTTCGCCAAAATTTGCCGCAAGTTGTATGGGTATATCTAAAGGGTTTCTAAAATAGTTTTGCGGATATGCATTTTGCGCTTGTAGTTGCTGGTCGTACAATAGAAAAAAGCAAGTAACACATACCGCACAACATAATTTATAGTAGGATATTTTCTTTTCTTTTTGCACTGATTTTATTTATAAAAAGGCAAGTATAGTTCTTTTGAAAGAACCCAATACTTGCGTTAAAAAATGTTCTTTTACAGCAAAATAATCAACATTGCAATTCTTGTCTAATTTGATTTTAAATTGCATAAAAATGGCAGCCATAAAGACTGCCATAAATCAATTTTTTTGAAGCAACTTTTTATTGTTTTACAAATTGCTTTGATGTTTTTGTACCATTCAATTCATACACTGCAAAGTAAGTGCCCGATGGTAAAGCAGCTATCTGCAAGATGGTTTCAGTAGCGCCTCTATTTATTTGCTGCATGAGTACATTTACTCCATTACTATTCAAAATATTGATGGTAGCTGCATTGGAGGCTGCAGCATGTTGTATAATAATTCTATCAATTACAGGATTGCCTTTAATCAGTAATTGTTGCGCTGCTTTTGATACTGCAGTTTGCACATTGCTATAAGTAATTGTACCATCATTATCCACCATTTTTATGCGATACATATTTGTGCCGCTTAGCATCTTGTTATCAGTAAAACGATACACATTTTCACCCGAAGTATTTCTTGCACTGATGAAGGCGATTGCTGTGTATGCATTATTACTCGTTTTTCTTTCCACCACATATTCTTTCATATTGATTTCATCAGTAGTAATCCATTGTAGCAGTGCATCATTATTTTGTAAGGCTACGCTAAATGATTTAAGTTTTACTGGGAATGTAGCATCGTTCCAATCAGTAGAAATTTTTATTGCATCTATTCTACAATTTGGTGTACTGCCCAATCCTGACGCAGATGAACCACTTTGTCTGAATGCAATACCACCCAAATCACTATTTTCAGATACACTACCAGCGGCATCATAAGCAGAACTGGCTTGTGGTACAGGTTCTATATTGTTAACTGGTTGGTCAATCCATAATTTTACGATATCATTTTTTGATCCATCTACAAAACTGCTTGAAAAGGTTATAAGGTGAGTAATGTTTAAACCATAAGTATTAGAAGCCCAAGCAATAGCTGTATTTTTATATGAATTAGCAGATATACCAAAATTTACAGTACCTGCAGTGGCTCCTTTTCTTACATACAATCTACCTTGATAATTTGTATTTGAAGCGGCTGATACAAATCCCAAAAAATATTCAGCAGTATCTGCGCTATTATCATTTAGCAATTCATCTGTGAGTATATTGATTAAAAAACTGCAATAAACTGTTCCCGCAGTTTGAGCAGCAAAATTGGTTTTAATATCTTCTGCACTGGATGTGATAGTGTCTAACACAATATGTCTGCTATCTACAGTTGGTGAAGTAATGTAAACGGCAGATGATAAGCTGGCATCTACAGCCTGTATAAATTTGCCAGTACCAGATGTAGATTTCCATACTCCGCCACTTACATTGGCACCACCATTTGCGTCTGTAATTTGCCCCGCAGCAAAATTAAAATCTTCTGTAAGCAGTCTTTGAGCAGTAAGGGTAGTGGCAGCAGTAAGTAATGAAACAAGGAGAGTAAAAATTTTTCGCATATTGAATAAATTATTTGATGCAAAATAAGCCGAATTCATATACAGATAGCATTAGGTTTCTTATTTTATTATTATCGATTTATAAAACAATGATTGCCCTTACTTTACACCCAAATAATTTTTTGCATGCGGGTTTTTTTAATTGGTTTTCTAAATCTAATCTACTTTGCTGTGGCAGCTCAAAAACAAACCGCAACTATATCCGGCATGGTAACGGATGAAAATAAAAAACCCATAGCAGGTGTTTTAATAGCTGTACTAAATAGCCAAAAACAAACCATCACAAACGATACAGGTTTTTTTACGATTACCTTACCAACACAAAAGCCGCTGGCATTGGTGTTTAGCTCAACTGGATATACAACTCAACAAAAAAACTTTTATTTATTGCCTGATGAACAGGAAAGCATAGTTATTCAGCTGCGCAATGCAACCAATCAATTAGAAGAGGTAGTAGTAACGGATAGTAGGCAACGCATAGAAAGTGGACGTATCAGCATTGATGCATCCCGTGCTCTTGTAAATCCATCTCCGCTACAAAGTATTGAAAGCCTAATTAAAGTTTTTGTTGGCAGTAATAATGAACTTACATCTCAATACACAGTAAGAGGCGGCAGCTATGAAGAAAACCTTGTATATGTAAATGATTTTGAAATTTACAGACCATTTTTAGTACGCAGTGGGCAGCAGGAAGGATTAAGTTTTATTAATCCGGAAATGACGGGCAATGTCAAATTTTATGCAGGTGGCTTTCAAGCAAAATATGGAGATAAAATTAGCTCCGTGTTGGATGTGAGTTATATAAAGCCAACACATTTTGGTGGCTCTGTATATGTAGGATTACTAGAGCAGGGCTTGCATTTGGAAGGCATAACGCCCAATAAAAAAATTACCTATATAGTAGGCGCCAGAAATAGGAATAACAGAAACCTGCTCAATACTCAATCTACACAAGGAAATTATATACCAAGTAGTGCAGATATACAGGGATTATTAACTTGGCAATTTGCCAATAAATGGCGTGTGGAAGCATTGGGCAATTATGCCGGTACTCGTTTTACATTCTTCCCCGAAAAAGCAAGTTTGACCTCGTCTGTATTTTCACCAGTATTTAGTGGAAGTGTTGGATTAGATATATTTTTTGAAGGCAGCGAAAGAAGTAAATATACTACTGCTTTTGGGGGGCTTACTTTGGTACATCAGCCCAACACAAAAAATACCTATAAATTATTGTTGAGTTATTTCAATGATGATGAGCAAGAAAATTTTGACATTACAGGTGCTTATCTTTTTGGTGAAAGAGATTTTGATAAAAACAGTGATAGTTATGGATTAATTACCAATCCACTGGGGGCAGGAGTAAATCAAAACTATGCAAGAAACAGTTTAAAGATTGATATTTTTAGTGCGTATATAAAATCATCTCATTCCATTGGTAAACACTTTATTCAATGGGGTCAGGGCATAGATCAGCAGCAGATTAATGACCGACTCAATGAATTTGAATATCGGGATTCGGCCGGTTACTCTTTGCCTTACACACCCGGAAATCTTGCCATTTTTTCTACTACTACCGGTGGCGCTACGCTTGATGCAACCCGTATAAGTGGCTACCTTCAGGACAATATGCAATGGGGTGATTCAACCAGATTTACCTTGCAAACCGGTATCAGATATAATTACAATACCCTCAATAAGGAGCTTCTTTTTTCTCCCCGTATTGGCTTCTCTCTTCACCCCGGTAATTGGCAAAAAGATGTGGTAATAAAGGCAAGTGCAGGCCTATATCAGCAGCCGCCATTTTATAGAGAAATGCGCCGTTTTGATGGCAGTGTAAATACAGCACTCAAAGCACAAAAAAGCTGGCAGGTAAGTATTGGTGCAGATTATAACCTAAAATTTTTACAAAGGCCCGGCAGGCTAACCACAGAAATATTTTATAAAAACATGTGGGATGTAGTGCCTTATGATATAGACAATGTAAGACTGCGCTACTATGGGGAAAATAATGCCAAAGCATGGGCTGCCGGTATTGAAACAAGATTTTATGGCGAGCTTGTAAACGATGCTGAAAGCTGGGTGAGCTTAGGCATTCTGCGAAGCAGAGAAAATATTGACAATGATTTTTTTACACAATATTATAATGCAGCAGGAGAATTAATAACAGCAGGAACCGAGGACAAAGTAATAACAGATAGCACTACCAATGAAGTAGGATGGCTGCGCAGGCCCACAGATAGGCTCATCAACTTTGGCATGTTCTTTCAGGATTATTTGAGCACCAATAAAAACTTTAAAGGGTTTCTAAATTTGTTGTATGGCAGTAATTTGCCTTTTAATATTCCCGGTTCTATTCGATATAGAAATGCTTTGGAAGTTGATCCATATCTGCGTATTGATCTTGGCATGAGTGCTATGCTCATATCATCAGAAAAGCAAAATAGAAGAAGTCATTCTCCGTTTAAAAATTTTGAAAGTTTATGGATAACAGTAGAAATTTTTAATGTAATAGATAGACCAAATACCATCAGCTATCAGTTGGTAAAAGATTTTGAAAACACTACTTATGCCTTACCAAACAGACTTACGCCTCGAATGTTGAATTTGAAAATTGCAGCCAGGTGGTAGCTCAGGTCTGTATTAAATATTTGATATAACATTTTATCTTTTTGAAATAAAGCCCAAGGCACTCCAAAGTGTTGTATCCGGTTTTAAATAGCGAGGATGTTCCATTTCTTCCAACCATTTTTTTGAAACATACTTACTCATTTGTATGCGTGAATCTACTTGCTGAAATACAGGGTTTACTACCCACATGGGCTGAGAGTGCCAATCGGTATTTATATAAGAAAATGCTTTGATTACATCTTTATTATCCTGCAATGTTTTCAAGAATGGTAGAAACCATTCCTGCCAGGCTTTTTTGGCAATAACAGAATCTGTAAGTCTTGTATTTGAAAATGTGACTCCATTATGTAATACAGGACTTGCCTCGGCTATGAAGACAGGCTTATGATGGCGCTTTGCAAAATGAAGCATTTCCTCATCCGGATTATTGAAAAAAGAATAAGCACACCAATCCACCAAATCATCTCCAGGATACCAATTTTCCAGTATGTCTTGACCTGAGCCATTCCCTTTAGATTGCCACACAAAAGCCACATTTTCTACTTTCATTTCCAAAAATATTTGATGAATTTTTTTCCAGGCTAACAAGTACTGTTGTCTGTTGTAATGATTCCAACTCCATCCATCAAATTCATAACCGATACGAAGAAATACAGGGCGCTTACTTTCTTTTATCCAAGTAGCAAGTGTATGAATTAAATTATTTCTTTGACCTGATGCTATTGCCTTTTCATTGCCAACAAGTGATAATCCAATAGCCATTAAAGCATATTGATAAGTTTCATCGTTTAGATAACACTGTGCACAGTTATCGCCACTTCCCCAGTTGGCTTTGGAGTACAAGCCATCATTCCCTTTTAGGAAAAAACCGAAGGATGAAGCACCGGGAGATAAATCTGTGTAAACTGTAACACCGGTGGGGGTTGGAAACTGATCAACATATCCATCATGATATCCAATAAGCCCACCTGTGGCTGCTAAATCCTGACCAATAAAAAATAAACATGCACTATCAGCAGGTTCAAATTTCGCAAGCCTTTTTTGTGATGCATGGTTAGCACTTGTTTCAATTTTATTTACTGTAGAGCAATTAGAAAGCAGAATAAATAAGCATAAAAATTTAATACAATGCATAACGATGAATCAATAATTTTTTCAAAATAGCGTTTGATGTTATTGGCATCATTCATTCAAAAAGATTCAATCAAATAACAGCACAAAATTCTTTGGATAAAAAGTTGTTATGGATATAATTATCATACATGAATTTGGATATTCATCATGCTATGATTACAATATGATAAATGCTCAAATCAAAATTTAGAATGACTTCAAAAAGACATGCTCCTATCGGTACAATACCAATAATTTATCTTTCTAAATTTTCATAAATGATAGCAGCGCCTTGTCCTACACCAATACACATGGTAGCCAATCCATACTTAAGTTTTCTGCGTTTCATTTCATATAATAATGTGGTACTTATACGGGCACCACTACAACCCAATGGATGACCCAATGCAATGGCACCACCATTTACATTTACAAGATGAGGATTTATATTCAAATCTCTAAGGCAGGCAATGCTTTGCGCAGCAAATGCTTCATTAACTTCTGCCAGTTCAATATCCCCTATTTGTAAGCCGGCTCTTTTCAAAGCTTTTTGCGTAGCTGGCACGGGGCCAATACCCATAATGGATGGATCCACACCGGCAATAGCCATACTTACTATACGAGCCATTGGTTTTAGTTGATTATGTTTTAGCCCTGCTTCTCCTGACAAGATTAAAGTAGAAGCACCATCATTTATCCCTGAACTATTTCCAGCTGTTACACTGCCATCTTTATGAAATGCAGGTTTAAGTGCAGCCAATTTTTCAATGGTAGTACTCCTTGCATGTTCATCCGAAGAAAATAAAATTTCTGACTTGCCTTGTTTTACAGGCACAGGAATACGCTCCTCATCAAATAAATGCTTTGCTTCCGCTGCTGCAAATTTTTCCTGACTTGCAAATGCAAATGCATCTTGTTCTGCTCTTGAAATTTGCCATTGCTTAGCCACATTTTCTGCTGTTTCTCCCATGGTGTAAGGATGATGTAATGCACTGAGGGCAGGGTTGATAAAACGCCAACCCAAAGTGGTATCAAATAATTCTGCTTGACGCCCCCATGCTTGAGATTGTTTGCCCATTACAAAAGGGGCACGTGTCATAGATTCTACTCCACCAGCTATATATACCATACCATCTTCACACTGTATTGCACGTGCTGCATCCATTATGGCCTGCAAGCCACTTGCACATAAACGATTGACTGTAATGCCACCTGCGGAAACCGGAAGATTGGCAAGCAAAGCAGCCATCCTTGCTACATTGCGGTTGTCTTCGCCTGCTTGATTGGCACATCCGGCTACTACATCCTCAATGGTATCCATATCTAAAGTTGGATTTCTTTCTATAAGTTTACGAATTACAAAAGCCAATAAATCATCAGGCCTTACTAACGATAAAGAGCCACCATATTTTCCTATTGGTGTTCGAATGGCATCAGTTATATAGCAGGTCTGCATAAAATTATTTTTGGACAAATGTAGGTGGGCATTTTTTAAGATACAATAAGTATTCGAATTTGAATTGACCTTTCCTGTTCTATTACAGTGTCATCATGCACTCATAATAATTTTCCAATGAATTTTGTAGTCAAAATCAAATACATTTTTTGGAATCAATTTCAAAAATATGCTGAAATGAATACTTTAGACATCACGTCAATTCAAGACATTAATACTGCCCTGTGCTGAGCATTACTAAGGTACAAGCCTCTATTGTTTCAATACCATTTTCCTCTGCAATTTTTTTCAATGCTTCATTTTCAGCACCCGGATTAAAAATAATTCTTTTTGGCTGTAGCGCTATTATTTCATCATAATAAGCTTCTTGATTTTTACTATTCAAATACAATGTGATTGTATGAATATCTTTCACAACAGCAATGTTTTTTTCTATAGCAATAGCACCAATTTTTCCCGGTTTATGACCCACTGCTATGATGGGATGATTTTTTAATGACAGTCTCTCCACTGCCAAATAGCTATATCTATCAGGATTTGGGGAGGCACCCAATACCAATGTTTTTTTGTGCATGTGTAAAAATAAAGAGTTATGGATAATTACTATACGTTGTTAGCGTGATGGAAGAATCTTTTGTGTCTTAATGCTTCGGATAAAATTATCCCAACATCGCCTTTATTTCATTGAGCTTTAATAAAGCTTCTACAGGTGTAAGCCGATTGATATCAATGGCATCAATCAGTTTACGCATTTGGTCAAAGGTTTCGCTATGTGCATCAAAAATGGATAATTGCAATTGTGGTGTTGTTGCTTTTTTAAGGACTTGTTTTATATCTTGCTCAGGGGCTTTGCCATCCGCTGCCGCACGTGCATCTTCCAATTGTTTCAGAATTTCGGCTGCACGCTCTGTAATTTGTGGAGGCATACCGGCCAGTTTTGCTACATGAATACCAAAACTATGGGTACTGCCACCAGGTGCTAATTTTCGTAAAAAAATAATCTTATTACCTACTTCCTTATTTGTTACATGATAATTTGTTACACGAGGCCATCTGCCTTCCAACTCATTGAGTTCATGATAGTGTGTAGCAAAAAGTGTTTTTGGTGCTGTGCTATGTGCCTGCAAAAATTCCACCATACTCCATGCAATGGATATACCATCATAAGTACTGGTGCCTCTTCCAATTTCATCAAGCAGAACAAGACTTCGGCTTGAAATATTGTTGATGATACTTGCACTCTCATTCATCTCCACCATAAATGTACTTTCACCTCCACTCAGGTTATCACTGGCGCCTACACGGGTAAATATTTTTTCTGTGAGCGGAATAAAAGCTTTTGCCGCAGGCACAAAACTTCCCGTATGTGCCATTAGTGTAATCAAAGCTGTTTGTCTTAAAATAGCACTTTTGCCACTCATATTTGGACCGGTGAGAATGATGATTTGCTGTGTATCCGGATCTAATAAAATATCATTGCTGATGTAGTTTTCGCCAGTGGGCAAATTGCGTTCTATTACCGGATGACGGCTTTCTTTTATATCTAAAATAAAACCATCATGCAGTTCAGGTTTACGATAGTTGTACTGCAAAGCATTTTCTGCGAAGCAGAGCAATACATCTGCAATGGCCATCATATTTCCATTTACTTGTATAGGAGCTATATAGTCCTGCAATTCTGTAAGTAGCTTGTCATATAGCTCTGTTTCGATGGATAAAATTTTATCTTCTGCTCCAGTTATTTTTTCTTCATACTCCTTGAGTAGCGGCGTAATATATCGCTCTGCAGATGTAAGTGTTTGTTTGCGAATCCAATCTGTAGGAACCTTATTCTTATGCACATTGGTTACTTCTAAATAATATCCAAACACATTATTAAAACCAATTTTCAAAGAGCTGATGCCTGTGCGTTCTGCTTCTTGTTGTTGTATCAGTAATAAATATTCTTTGCCGCCTGCGGCAATGTTTCTAAGCTCGTCTAAACCAGCATGAACGCCAGATTGTATGACTCCTCCTTTATGGATTGCAATAGGTGGAGCTTCGACTATTTCGGTAATAATTTTTTCTAAAATATGTGGGCAGCCATTCAGTGTGTCAGCTATTCTACACGCATAATCATTTGCAGCATGCTGCAATAAATTTTTTATTTGAATCGTAAATTGTAACCCCTTGGCCAGATGAATAACTTCACGTGGATTTATTTTTTTTAAAGGGATTTTGCTTACCAATCTTTCCACATCACCACATTGCTTAATGAGGTGTCTGAGTTGCTTTCTTAAATCAGTTTCTTTGATAAAAAATTCGGTAAGATTGAGCCGTTCATTTATTTTGATGATGTCCTTCAAAGGCATTACCAACCAGCGTTTGAGCAGGCGTGCACCCATGGGGCTGATGGTATTGTCTAATACTTTGTGTAGGGAGTTTCCTTCACCTGTACTGCTATGTAAAATTTCAAGGTTGCGAATGGTAAAACGATCCAACCAGAGGTAATCTTCTTTCTCTAATCGTTGAATTGTCGTTATATGCTGTAGGTTGGGATGCTCCGTATCTTTGAGATAATGCAGAATAGCCCCGGCAGCCACTATGGCCTGTGGCATATTTTCTATGCCAAAACCTTTTAGCGAATGTGTTTGAAAATGATTTTTAAGCTGCTCATTGGCATAAGTCATATCAAAAATCCAACTCTCTAAAGTATAGGTATAAAATTTTACACCAAACCATTCTTTAAATTGCTTTTGAAAATTTCTTTGAAAAATGACTTCAGCAGGCTTTAGTGTTTGGAGGAGTTTATCAATATATTCTGTATTGCCTTCGGCTACAAAAAATTCTCCTGTACTGATGTCCAAAAGTGCCAGTCCGGTATGGGTATCTGCAAAGTGAACGGCGGCCAAAAAATTATTACTGTTGTGCTCCAGTAGTTTATCGTTTGTAGCCACACCCGGAGTTACCATTTCTGTAACACCTCTTTTTACAATTCCCTTTGCCGTTTTGGGGTCTTCAAGTTGATCACAAATGGCAACTCTATAGCCGGCTTTTACCAGTTTATGTAGATAAGTATCTAAAGCATGATGCGGAAACCCTGCAAGCTCAGCTGCACCTGCTGCGCCATTATTTCTTTTGGTTAAAGTAATGCCAAGCACCTGCGATGCTATGATGGCATCCTGTCCAAATGTTTCATAAAAATCGCCCACTCTAAAGAGCAAAATAGCATCAGGGTATTTTTGCTTAATAGCCTTATGCTGCTGCATGAGGGGAGTTTCAGAAACCGTTTTTGCCATGTGGCAAATATATATGGCGAAAATTGGCGCAGTCTGCTTTTTTGGTGTTACTTATAAACATTTATGGACGATAGGGCATGTACAAAAGATAAAAGAATGTATTAGTATTTTCAATTGTCCTGTGGTATTTAAGTATGTACACAGACATCATCACCTTTCACATGCGCCTACGCCTTTGGCAGCATTTTCTTTTCATCCTTTAGAAGCTATTATAGAGTTTGGTTTTATGATTCCAGTTCTATGTATTTTACCTGTGCATTTCATAGTGTTATTCTTATTTGCAATGGCTATGACTGTTATTAATGTGCTTGGTCATCTGGGTTATGAATTATTTCCAAAAACATTCCTTAAAACTACTGCAGAAAAATTTTCAATACCGCTACACATCATGATATGCACCATCACTATGCACATGGCAATTATAGTCTCTACTTTAATTTTTGGGATAGAATCATGCATACAAACCATAAAAAATACCTGTAGAAGTTTGAACAAGAGCATTAAGAAATAAATGAAAAATGATCTCACATTTTTTTACTATATGACACAATACTATTGAAGCTCATCCCTACATTTAACCCATGAAACAATTACTCACCATTATTGCAATCTTTATTTGCTCCATATCTTTTGCTGCTAGAGTAGATACTCTAAATGTATATAGCACTGCTATGCAAAAGCACATTCCCTGCGTTTTTATTACTCCTTCAAAAATGAAAAATAAAAAAGAATTACCAGTCATCTATTTATTGCATGGCTGGAGTGGCAACTATGCGCAATGGATAAATGATGCTCCTCAATTAAAGCAGATAGCAGATGACATGAAGCTCATTATTGTATGCCCGGATGGTGGCTATGGAAGCTGGTATTTTGATAGCCCCATAGACAGTAGTTTTCGATATGAAACTTTTATATCGAAAGAGCTCATTGCTTATACAGATGCACATTACAACACCATTGCCAATAAAGCAGGACGTGCTATCACAGGTTTGAGTATGGGCGGCCATGGAGGTCTGTTTTTATCTATAAGGCATCCAGATATATTTGGTGCAGGAGGATCTATTTGTGGTGGTGTTGATTTTAGACCTTTTCCGAACAATTGGGATTTGGCAAAACGGCTTGGTGATACCATCTGTTGCCAATCAAACTGGGATCAAAACACCGTAGTATATCAACTGCCCAAAGCTCAAAATAAAAATTTAGCACTAATCATAGACTGCGGTTTAGATGATTTTTTTCTTCCTGTAAACAGGGTCTTACATCAACTGATGATGCAACTGAATATTCCACATGATTATACAGAAAGACCCGGTGCACATAACACAGCTTACTGGAGCAATGCCATTAACTATCAAATCCTTTTTTTCTCAAACTTCTTTAGGAATAGCCTGAATCAATAAACACTCATAATGGTTCATCATACATGTAATCAGAGGTTGCATTTGACATGCTGACGAAAATTTTAAACACCATTTTGACCTGATGTTTCTTTCAAATCCATCTGCCCATCCATGTTGCAAAAGTCTATTGCGCCAGCGAAATCCTTATTTGCAAACCTGCTCTTGTATTTGTAATTGGAGCAGATGTGGATATATATGGAATGGTACGTTGTTGGTCAAAATATAACCTCAGATTTACTCTTGCATTTACCACATAATCTACTGCGGGAGAAATAGTAATTACCTTCTGACCTCCTGTGCCATAAGCATTTGGCTGATCTAATCTACTATTGCTCTGCACATCATCCCGCAGGGCAAAATCTAAACTAATACCCAAGTCTGTTTGCTCCGGATCTGGTTTTACAAAAGGAATTTTGAAAGGAAGAATTACCCCTCTTTTTCTAAATGTACCGCCAAATGTAAAACTGGTGCTGCGAACCTCTGCTAATTGAAAGTCAAACATACTCAAACTCAACTGTCTGCTCTTAGCATATTCAAAACGCAAACTGGCCTGGTTGTTTGTAGTAACATCAATGCCAATCAATGGCGAAAACTGCTCCTGTATGGTGATATTCGGCACTAAGAAAAATGGCTCATAGTTTCCTGATTGAGGATTGATAAATGCCGGTGCGCCAAGTCTGAAAGGATCTGTATATAGCAGTGCACTATTAAATGAATTCATACTCAAGGATCCTGTATAAGCATGTGTGATTGTGACGTTGCTAAATACATCACTCAATCCAGGTAGCCTACTCAAGCCGGTATAAGTAAGGCGCCAGTTTGGCAATGCCTTAATGGACTTAAATGGATTGGTTTTTATTGTAGGGTTTTGCTGCGCAATGAGTGGTGCGGATAAAGGAGCTTTGCCTGTATAAGCTGCAATAAATGCAGGTATCAATACATCCTGCGAATAGCGGCCATATCCTGTTGGGAAACCGTCTGTCTGAAACTTTTCATTGTCCGGCAACTGCTGCCAGTAAGGATTACTTTCTGCTAATTTATTTGCAATGGTAATCCTGTTATTTTCAAACTTTGTAAATGTGCCACTCACTTCATTAGAACTTACCTTTTCAAACAAAGTTTTAAAGCTGATAAAGCTCACATTAAAACCACCTGTGGCTAATGGACTAAGGTGTTGTAAATCCTGACCAGAATTAGTAGTGTCTTTAAATAATTCTGAATAAGTTTTTGAAAATGTTTTTTGCAGATTCAGATCAATCGTCAGCTCACGAATGGGCTCTAACTGTGCTGTAATGGTTAACTGCTGTTGGAAGTTTTGGGTAAAGAGTTGGCTAAACAATGAGTCTCTTGTTATTACCCCTTCCTGCGCTTTTTTATTGAGCCATGCAGTATCGGGTTGCTTACCAAATACATAACCTAAACCGGGCTGCATACTGTTCCAGTTTTGACCGAGGTAGCGAGTGCTATCTGTATATCCTGGCAGGCGGCTATTATAGTTTTCACTATAGTTTATAGAAGCTCTTTTTACCATGGTCAACAGTTGGCCTGCAAGCCGCACTGGTGCAGATACTTCATCCGTTACTTTACCTTTTCTTTGTGCTATACGATAATCCCTTTTATACTGTCTCCATTTTTGTAATGCATTTCTTTTTTCAAAACCTTTTTTACCCTTTATTACTTCGGCCCTTGGTTTTGGTGCTTGCATGGTATCTGCTTTTGTAGATAAGTCTTCGTCATCATTATTGAGCAATCCATTTTCATCATCTCTTGGAGAAGCAGTTGCCGTACTGATTTTGTTCAGCCATTTACTTTTACTATAAAGTCTGGTTAAATCAAACTCACCTGTAAGCCCATTTTGCTGGCTGTTTTCAATTGTATTTCCCAATGATACGGCCAATAAACTTGCGCCAATCCAGTTATAAGTTGTGGTATAATTATACCTTGCTGTAATCCAATCTGTAATGGGTAATTTACTGAATGGGAAGGTATAACTAACAGTGGCTCTTTGCTGATACAATGTATTTCTACCACCGTCTAAAAAATTTGTTTTTACACTGTCCCTCTTAAACTTAGTATCTAATGCACCAAATGGTTCATCTATACGTGCAAAATTTGTAGCCGAAAAATCGAGGTTGACTGCACGGGTTATATCCCAACGGAAATTATAATAACGGTCAAAAGTGAAATACTTGTCATAAGTGGTATCTACCCTTTCTACTGTATTGTCAAAAGTGTTTACAATGCGTGGTACAAAGCGGCCAAACTGCCTGTTTACATCTGCTCTAAAGCTGATGAGTGATGGTACAGGATTGATGTTGAGGTCTTTGACCGGAGTTAACCAAATTGATTTATTTTTTATCCATTTTTTAAATGGCTCAATAAATTTAGATTGTGCATTGAAGTTATATCCCAAACCAGCTCTATGTTTAATTACTTCATTGAGCGTAATGATGGGGCTTGTTTGTGTAAACTGTGTAAAGGAATAACTAAAATCAAAATTGCTGATACGCCATGGGGCTGGCTTGCGGCTATTTTGCGCAAAGCGCACATTTGTGAAATTTAATGTTTTGATGGTCGTTTCATCCAAAGCCGTTTTACGAGCACTGTCTTTATTGATGCCAGGCGTTTTGAGTTTATCTTTGAAATCAACATCCATGTCATAAGGATCATACTCCGGTGTGATGATGGTTTTGTTAATGCTTGCAAAAATGGGTATGGAAATACCTGCTTTTTTTGGAAGTAATTTTCCTGCATCAATATTGAGCGCAGCGTCAAATTGTAAAAGATTTTGACGTGCTCTTTCATTTACCTGCTGCTCTATGGTGCCAAAGCCTGCGGTATAAGTATTTGCTGAAACGGAAAGTGTGCCAAGGTCTGCCAATTGCATATCCACCCTGCCGAGTGCTGCATAGCCACCCTTCTCATCCAAGTTACTCAGTCTAAGTTCATTGATCCATATTTCAGCACTTTTATTGGTTGAGGTATTATTTTCTACTCCTACTAAAAAGCCTTGCACTTCACCCAGATTTGGGTTTCCTTTTATGGAGAATTGTTTGTTGCCTATTTGCTCCCGATAGATCTGCTCGGGGTTTACAAGTTGTCCGTTTCTGCGAATTTTAAGTTGTACCAATTCTTGCATTAAGAAGTCAAGGTTATTTTCTTCGGGCCAGATATTTTCAGGCGTTATGCCATTTTGGGGGTTTGTAATTTTTAATGGGATTTTTATTTCATAATAATTATTCAAAAAGTCCTGACCCACACGTATAACTGCTGTAAGGTCTCCATCATTTAGATCTACTGGATTGTTGACTAATTTTTCAGCATGCATAAACATAGACAGCTGACCATATTGACGCAGATCAAAATTCAAATTCTTAAATACAGCTCTTGCATCGCCTTGTTGTAGATTATTAATCTGCAAACTCATGGCCTGCTCATTTTGTAAAAGGTTTACTCCATTATTACTCAACTGCTGCACCCTTTCTATACCCGGTGGTATGCGATAAGGAATCGGACTTCTATTACTGTTTTCTTCCACATTTACTGCCAATACATTAAAAGTTGTACCACCCACCGGCAGTGGAGTATAAGAACCAGTAGTGTCTAATTGATATTGGAATGACCTCCATTGATTTCTTACCAAATCGAAGCTGGCAAAGCGTAGTACAACCGAATCTGTAAATTCTGTAAGGTATAATCTAATAAAACGAATGGATTTAAAATCAGGAATTCGTCCTACTTTGTTTGTAAATTCTTTGATAGGTACTCTAAATAAATACCAGCTTTCATTGGTAATGGCTTCCCCATTTGGCAATGCACCATTTATTTTTATGGAATCCGTAATATACTTTGTAAAACCTACACCCAGTTTGGGTTTGAGGTCTATTTCATATTCGAAATATTCTTCGGTTTCATTTAGGGTATTATCCCTGTTTAGGTCTTCATTGTCCGGATAAAGCGTGGATGCAGGCGTAAACAGTGAACCACTATTGTCCACCACCGGGGAGTTGCCTTGCTGATTATTATAATTTTTATACCTGCCTAAAATGCCTGTTTTTGCTGCATCATAACTACCATCTCTATACCAGGTATAGTTATCATTTGAAGGATCTGCATTTGCTTTTTGATAGATAATAGAAGTAGTACCAAAATTGGTAGCCAATTGATTGAGGTATGCAGATTGTTTTGTTCTTTCTTCATCATCCCTTAATCCATCAAAACCAACATCTTGAAAAACACGATCATTGGGTTCATTACTAAATGCCTGTGTTATCTGAATTGGATTTACGGGTGCTTTTCCCCATACAGAGCTGAGAGAATCCACAGCAGAAGGCTGTGTGGGCGATGCAATTCCATTTTCATAAAACCGACGTCCATCTTTTAATACATCTTCACTGATATTGCCCAGGTTGATGACTAACTTACCTCCATCACTTGCTTGATTGTCAATAAATGGATCCTGCATCCAGAACTCCATGTATTCAATATTGCCCGTTTCGAAATCCGTTTGGTCAATATTCCTCATGATACCTGCCCATCGTTTTTTTGGATTGCTCAGTCGGCCATTGGCATCTATCTCTGTGGGGTCTGTTTCAAAATTGTAAGGGCCACGCTCCGTGGGATAATAGGCCAAGTCAAATGTAGAATTGAGTACGTCAATAATATTTGTTGTACGCTGTGGAAACAGTTGATTGGTGAGCAATTGTCTTACTCTAAAATCACTGAGTCCGTCTAAGTCTGAGCGTACCGGATTGTTTGGACTATTTTTATCCTGAAGATTTGGTTCAATATTGTACCAGGCAAGTTTTGCACGGTTGGTACCATATTTTAAGTCATTAGTAAGGGTGGCTTCCGGAAATCTTCCATTACCTTGTGGGGTACTGGCCATAGTCCAGGATATAAATGGAAAACGCAGATCTACACTACTTCTGGTTCCTTCAAAATCATCTATATAAATCAACCCCTGATTGCCATCGCCAATTTGCTTTGGATGACCCGGTTGTAGCAATGCTGCCTCACCATAGGCTGTAATGGTACTTGGTGCTGTGGTAGCATAAAATGGGAGCTTGTCTAACAACCGAGTAACTGCAGGAAATTCACTCTGATAACTAAAGTCCACACCATACATCATATTTTGTATGGGGTCGTCTCCATAATTCATTTTTGTAAAGAATGGTCTTTCCGCAAGCCTCTGCATGGTGGCACCAATCGTCAGTTTTTTACTGGCAAGATAATCCAATCTCAATCCAAAGAAACTACGCTGTTGGATACCAAATCCGGCATTGTTTTCATACTGCACATTTACAGGTACACCAGAATTTATAATTGCTTGATTGAGTACTTTCAGCGTACCCAAATTATAGTCAATTACATAATCCACATTTTCTTGTAAAACCTGGCCACCTGCGGTTACAGATACTGAACCGGGTGGTATATTAAATCCTCCGAGATATATATCAGAGTTGCTGCTACCTTTTATAGTACCCTGCAACAAAAACCTGTTTAAGTTAGCATAAGTTTGTGCTATGGCTTTTATGGTATCATAGAGTTGATTATATACATATTTATCTTTTGTTTCCTGCGGTTCTCCATCAAAGGCTAAGCGTTCTAAATCTGCACCAAAAGGCTCCAATACAGGAAAGATAACTTTGCCCTGCTGGGCAATGACTGTGTAGCCATCTACAAAATCGTATAAACCATCGGGCTGTGGGTCATTCCTATTGTTGAGCCTGTCTGCATTGAGAATGGTAATTAATGGCTGTCCTGCTACGGCAGGAGATGATTCCGGTAAATATCTTTTTAAGCCACCACTTGGCTCCTGATACAATACATTGAGTTTGAAATCCTGCTGCTGCAGTCCGGATACATCCAGAGAATACACATTCTTCATCATCAAATCCCAAATCGGTAGATCCACTCTCTGTGAGGTAGCTTTTAATAATTTTAGGAAGAGATTTTTCTGCACACCTTGATTGCTATCCAATGTTATATCCTGTGAAAATTCTCCCACCTGATAAATACGTCCGTTATAAGAATACTGATAAGCAACTCCTACCACTTCGTCCGGCTGCACTTGTACATTCAATGATACAAAACCCACCTGAGGATTATAATAATATTCGGTAGAATCTAATTTACGGGCAAAGGTTTTTTCAAAATCATTTACAGGTTCTAAGCCTTTTGCTGTGAGCAATGTATTGATTAAAGCCGGGTCTCTATTGGCTTCGCTTCCGGTTAAAAAACTGTATAAATCGTTGGCATTGTTATCGGGCAATTCATTTGCAGTAAGCGAATTGATATTTGGGCTATAAGGCTTGTTCTCTCCCAAATCCATAAAGCCTACAATGCTTCTGGTATTTACAGCAGTACCTGTACGATTGGTAATCCATACCTCCATGCGCAGTATCTGCACTAAGCTGGTTACAATAGGTAGCTTGCTCATAGCAGTATTGTAGTTATTTCTAAAATACTGACCTAATAGGAAGTGCCTGTTTTCGTCATAATCATCCAATTTTTTATTGATTTGCTGGCTTAGTCCTCCCCCTTGCAATGCTACAGATTGGCGTTGGCTTCTTTGATTGGCCAATGCAGCTGTTATAAACAACTTGCCAAATTGTAGCTGTGTTTTTACCCCAAATAGACTTTGAGCACTACTCATCAATGAGCCTTTACTTTGAAATGAAATATTGCCTGCTTCTAAAGATTTTATGATTTCATCATCCTTGCCTCTGTAGTCTAATTTTAATTGGTTTTCAAAATCAAAATTGGCAAGCGTGTTATAGTTAATCGGGAGTTTTAATTTTTCACCAATACTTGCATTCAAGTTCACATTGGTATTCATGTTAAAATCTAAACCTCCGTTTTTACGGGCCTGCTCCGGCAGTGTTGGATTTTTAATATTCTGACCCTGATAGCCAATAAAAACATCCATACTACCCTGTGGTTTTATATCAACTCTAAGGCCATCCGGACTTAAGCCAAATATCCGGTCAAAGAGATTGTCATACACTCTTGGTGCGGGTCTTAATGTTTTTCTATTAATGTCAAACAAGGTTTGGCTACGCTCTGCAAAGTATTGTCTTTCACTTTCTTGCGCTTGTAACTGATACATTTCTTCAAAGCTCAAATAGGTTGGTTTTCTATACCAAGTATTACCAATTTTCTCCATGATATAATACTGATTGGTAACAGGGTCGTACTCCACCGTACGATCTACATAGTTGGAATCCGCTAGATCAAATGGGTTATTATTCTGCCAAGAAAATGGATCGCCCCTGCGGTCCTGAATGGGGAAACGGAGCTTGGATGTATCTGATGATTGTGTATAACCAACAAAGGGTACTAAAAGTAGCACCAATAGGATTATATTAAGATTTTTAAGTCGTAGCAAAGTAGCCTTACTTATGGTTAAGTAACAATTTTACTATAGGCTATAAATTTTTAAGCGCTTCTTTAATAATAGTTTCGATATGTTGAAATTCATTTTTGTCTGTTACCTTTTTTATTGCTGCCTCAGCCATCGTTCTTTGAATGCCAAGAGCCATGAGTGCATCTACGGCATCCTGATCCATTGATTTTACAAGAGCACCGGCTGCTTGCTGCTGCGTGGGCAATTTAGTTATTTTGTCTTTAAGTTCAAGAATTATTCTTTCCGCAGTCTTTTTTCCTATTCCTTTTACAGACTCCAATAGCTTAGTATTGGCTTGCATAATGGCCGCTGATACCTCATTGGGTTTTAGCCCACTCAGCATCATTCTGGCGGTGGATGCCCCCACGCCTGATACACTAATGAGTAGTAAGAAAATTGCCTTTTCTTCTAAACCTGCAAACCCGAATAACTGCTGACTATTTTCAGTAATATGTTGGTAAGTGTGCAGCTTGCCATTGTCAATATTTGCAATGTGCTCATAAGTATAGAGGCTGATATGTAATTCATAGCCCACACCATTTACATTTACTACAACCCTGGCTGGTGTTTTTTCCTCAAATTTCCCTTGAACAAATGCTATCATGCGGTGGCGAAAATAAGGGGATTGAAGTATCCACAGTCGCTAAAATAATACGGTGGCTAATTCTTTTTTTCTTTTGAAAGTGGCAAATTAGTTCTATGGCTTGAAAAAACCCAACAACGTGTCATAGTCTGCTTTTTTGCACCACGTGTATCAGATATTTCAAGAAGTATTTTTGATAACTCATAATATAACTGTGTCATAAGTTTCGATGATTTCTTTTTCACGCTCAAACTCTTCCTCATAAAGTTTATAATACTTGCTTAAGTTGTTTTTTTATTTTGAAATCCGTGCAATTAATGAATTCTACATCAAGCATTCTTCTCATGTCATTAGGTATAAATAAATCAATTTTTCTCCAATACTCTTTGTCAGAAATGTGATTCATTGTTATGATAAGCGAACCCCAATATGTTGCTTGTCTTAATTCTTGTTTATTAAGTGAAAAAACATTTTTATTCAATCTCTGAAATATTGCTCGTAGTTCTTCGTCTTAAACATCTAACAAGGCTCTAATAACAAAATTATATTGGTAAAATGTCTTTTTTGTCCATAAGATAAATCCTCAAAAACAAATCTGTAAAATCAGGGCTTTTAAATTAGTATCATGTAAAATAAATTAGATAAATTCATTCATATTAAATACCAGATTTTTTTAAAATTTCGGATAGTAAAGGCAATCTTTGCTGTAGTGATAATTTTATGACAACAAATAAAACTGTAAGCATTCTTATTGTTGGACTTTTATTCTTTAGTTGTAATGGGTCAATACAAATGAAGGTCGAAGACGTTAAACTGACAGACATTAAAGAGGGCAATACCAAATACCCCCCAATTCCGCCAGCACCTACAGGATTAAAAGTATCTGCGTATTTAATTTACAAAGACAATACAACCTCATCTATTGATGTACTTAATGATAATACAAATGCTTTGAAGAATACAGTTATTGACGCTGATGGGGTAGAAAAATCATCGGAACAGACAAAGATTGTTTTGACAGGCAAATTGGACAATCTCAAAGTGACAATATTTAAAGGAAATAGAAAAGTCGAAAATAAAAATTTACCAAACTTCAGTGGTGACTTTGAATTCATCATCAAGGATACAGGTTGTGATGAGCTCAAAGTGATTGTCACTAAATTCGATGAAATTGTGTATCAAGGAGCAATTCCATATGAGTGTGCAGAATAGTTTTTTCACTTTTTGTCTCAGTGTGCGAAAACTACAACCAACAAAAGCTTCCACTTCACATCCCCCCATCCATCATTCAAAACCTCATAAACAATACGCTCTTCTAAAAGAAAAATGAAAGCCCATTGGCACACTCATATTTTCAACTTTATAACTGTCTCATGATTCATCTCAACAACTGATCAACTAAAATTTAAACAACTAACAATAAACATTACCACAACCAAAAAATCATATACCATAATTTCGCTTCATGCGTTTGTATGTACATCCTGAAAACCCCGGCCTGCGGCATATTCAAATCATAAAGGAATGTTTGCTGGATGGCGGTATCATCATATACCCCACGGATACCATTTATGGTTTGGGTTGTAATATTTTTCATCATTCAGCAGTGGAGCGTATTTGCAGAATAAAAAATATAGATCCCAAAAAAGCACAGCTCAGTTTTATTTGTAATGACCTCAGTCATTTAAGCCAATACACCAAGCAAATTTCTACACCCTTATATCGCATACTCAAGCATTATTTGCCGGGGCCATTCACATTTATATTGCCAGCCAGCAAAGAAGTGCCGGGCCTATTGCAAACAAAAAAGAAAACCATTGGGTTGCGTATTCCTGCCAATCCAATTCCGCTGTGTATTACAGCCGCATTGGGTCATCCGTTGCTCAGTGCATCTCTACCCGGTGCAGATGTAGCAGATTATACTGACCCGGATACCATAGAAGATAGATTTGAAAACTTGGTTGATATCATAGTAGATGGCGGGCCCGGTGGTATTGTTCCCTCAGCCATCATTGATGCTACTTCAGAAAAAATTGTTGTAGTTAGAGAAGGCCCTTTGCCTTTTTATGATGCCGACTGAGCATGCATAATTGGTGGTTAGATTAAGAAAAATCAATAAGGCTTTTCAACCAAAATCATTATTCCATTGGAATATAAATGCCTGCATGTATATTGATACTATTAAAATTTCCAAAACCAAATTCCTTGTAACTGGAGTTCAAATAATTGACACCCGCTGTAAAACCTGCCCTACTGGTTTTGCTAAAACGAATATCAGCACCGGCACCACCTTGCCATGAAAAGCCCAGCTTATTGCCACTACCACCAAACTGACCTAAGTACTGTTCAAAATTGATTAAACTAAAACCGACTCCTGCAGATAGATATGGCTGCACCATGCTTTTTTGTTCATTGCCTAAAGGGTAAAAACGCCCCTTGGCCAATACTGGTATAATCTGTACAGAATTGGTAAGTACGGCAGACGTAATTTCATTCTCCCCACTTTGATATTCCTTTCTCGGAAATTTTTCATAATAATCCTGCCAGCCAAAACCCACACCAATGCTATACAATGGATTTATTTTGTATTGTACATCCAACACAGCACCACGACCACTGCCTTTTTCAACTACATCATTTTTCAAACTGCCTTGTGGCAATGCATAATTGTATTGAATAGATACATGCAGCCTGTCCTGCTGACTCCATGCAGATATGCTCAAAAAAATACTACAAACAAGTATTGAAATTTTAATCTTCATCTCTTTTGGTTTTATCGTTGTATATACGGGCTTTGATTAAATAGTGCATCTACACTGCCTGCGGCTGTCGTACTGCTAAATATTCCACTACCACGTATAAGGCCATTCCATATAATATTAATAGTGCCATTTTCGGTAGCATTTTTTAAATCAAGTATGTCTAAAGTAATGGCACCTTCTGTATAAGAATAGGTTGTATAAAATGGGGCACCGCCATATCCATAACCACCATAGCCCCAGTAGTATGGATCATAGTATCCACCATATCCGCCCCAGTATCCATTGTCAATAATACCTGTGGATGTGCTATAAAACCGGGTAAGGTTGATGCCCAAATCCGGAGCATCATCCTTTGATACTTCTACAAATCCTCGTGCCTGCATGGAGCTTTTTATAGCATCTATATAAGCCTGATCCACATCTGTAAGTTCGGTATAATAAAATCCATTATCTATTACAACTGCACTATCACCCATGCTAAAACTGGTATAATCTGTATAGTTTATATCCGGATCATTATTCGTTACATAAATGCGGCTTTCATCAAATGTGAGGTCAGACAAAGGATCTTTGCGACAGCTTTGCATCAACAACAAAAACAAAACCGGCCATACAATTTTTTGAAAAGAGTTCATAATTTAATTTTTAAATCCACAACAATTATTCATAAACGATTTGATGAGTAGTTTATTTTTTTGCTGCGCAATGATAACGCAGGTTTCGAATGAAACTTCCCTTCGGAGTTTAATCGCACACTTCTAAAAATTTTGAAAACATCATAGTGGAGATCGTATCACAGCGCCTTCTCTGCCACACCATAAGCAATATAATGCCAGCCCTTCGGGCAAAGTTTATTAATGAAAATTGTATCGGCTTGCGCCAAATAAGATCGCTGCATTTCAGTTCTACCTAATGCTGCCATAAAACCTGTAGTATGCAAAGTATAGTGGTCAAAGCATTGGAGTAATTTATGCATTTCGCTCAGTTGTATATAACGCCATCTATTGCCCCATTGTACAAATAACTGTCTAAGTTTTTGATGCATGAGGGATGCTGCTAAGTTTTCAGCAAACAATAATTTGCCTCCTGGTTTTAATGCTTTATAGATCTGATCCATCACCAATTGCTGCTGTTCAAATTGATTATTTTTTCCAATACCTCCCAGTATAGATTTGAATACAATGAGGTCAAATGCATTTTCATAAGGCAAAGCAGTAGCATTCAAATCTTCATATTGAATCCATGAGCGTACTCCATATTCCGTATGTAATGGTGCAGCAGTTTTTTGGGCATCAAATAAATCGGAACAAATGGTATGTATATTTTTCTGCGCCAGCCAAAGAGATAATCCTCCTTGTCTTGCACCTATTTCGCAGGCCTTATGTATCTCGGCCCAGCAGATTGTTTGCTCCCAAAAATTTAATGCAGGCATCCAAGAATCAACATCCCATTGAAGTATCGCTTTTTTTAAAGTATCATTCATTATTGAGTCCTCAAATATGATTGCAATATTGATGAAAAAACTTTTATTGCTGCTGCGCAGAATGATTAATCGATATCGTATAACAATGCCTCTGAAAAATCCCATCTATCTACAACCAACAAAAAAGAGAAATAACTGTTAGAGCCTTAAAGAAAATATGTCATATCCCAAAATTGCAAATGCAGAACCAATATGTATTCGGCTCGAAAAAGACAAAACTTATGCATGGTGCACTTGTGGTCTTAGTGATAATCAAACTTTTTGTGATGGGAAGCATAAAACAATAGAAGAGCCTATATTTAAAAGTATGAAGGTTCTCGTGGAAGAAGATTCGGATGTGTGGTTATGCAGATGTAAACAAACAAAAAACCCACCCTATTGTGATGGATCGCATAGGCGCATCATTCCTGAGTAAACAAAATTTGATTTAGCAATAGAAAAAAAGTGACGAATCATTTGATTTTTCATACAAACAATTCGTCACTTCATTAATTGATATTTTTAGTCTTTACATATTTGGTTCATCTGCAGTTGGTCCATACATGCCCGGCACAGGTACATCCAACAAACGAAGATAGACAGTTAACTGCCCCCTATGATGGTACAGATGATTCAAACACCAGGTGCGTACCACAGCAGCTTTTGGCATTGTAAAATAAACTATTTCCCCATTGCGCATGGTCCAGGGTTTTGCAAATTCAGACTCGGGGGTGTCTTTTAATATCTGCTCTGCCTGAGCAATATTTTTATCATGCAGCGCAAGAATATCCTCTAATGAATCAAGCACTTTGGGAGTGTAATCACCAACAGCAAAATCAAGCACATCCTGCACAACACACTCCTTAAACCACCCGGATATTTCTGCCACATGTTTGGCAAGTCCTTTTAGTGTCATAGATTTTTCATGAGGTTTAAAATCTCCTTTTTCAAACGGTACCCGTTCTAAAATTTTTCTGGTATTTGAGGCTTCTTGCTGCACCTCTGCCCATATAGCTTCGTTCAATGTCATAAAAATATTTTTTGTAAATGTATGGTTTCAAGGCAAAGCATCAGCATCAATTTGTTTAAAGATGCCTTCCATGAATTCCTCTTTTTTGCTTCCGTATTTTGTCAGCAAGAAAAATTTTATTAAACATTTAAAAGTGCTTATCATTAATTTACACGCATGGTATTATTAGCATTATCTATCGCCCCCGGCATTGCTATTTGTTTTTACGTTTATGCTAAAGACAAATACAATAAAGAACCACTTGGGCTATTAATCAAATGCTTTTTTATGGGGGTACTTAGTGCTGCATTGGCTGTAGTGATAGAAATATGGGGTGGAAATATGCTGAGCAAGTGGATGCCAGACAGAACTGTGGCACATCTGTTAATGGAGAGTTTTGTGGTGGTAGCACTTACAGAGGAATGGAGCAAATATTTTATGCTTAAAAAATTCGCATATCGCCATGCTGCTTTTGATGAGCCTTTTGATGGCATTGTATATAGTGTAATGGTAAGCATGGGCTTTGCCACTATTGAAAATATTGCTTATGTATCTCAGTATGGCATAGAAACAGCAGTAATGCGTATGTTTCTGAGTGTGCCTGCTCATGGTGCATTTGCCGTATTGATGGGTTACTTTGTAGGAAAAGCCAAAATGGATGGCACTAATGAGAAAATCAATCTCATAAAGGGTCTTTTACTCGCTACAGTTTTTCATGGATTATTCGATGGATTTTTATTTCTTCATGAAAATGAAACAGTCAATAATTATATATCTGATAGTTTGCTCACAGGCGGTGCTATCATTTCTTATGGTATTGCCATGAGGCTTTCATTTAAAGCAATAAATAACCACCAAACTGATTCGGCAAATAATTATGCAAACAGAAATTAAAATACATCCGGCCCAGCAGGTGGATATACCTGCCGTACAGGAAATAGTGCAAATAACCTGGCCTGCTACATATCTCAAAATTATTGGTCAGGAGCAATTAGACTATATGCTTCAATTGTTTTATTCTACAGAGGCATTATTGCATCAAATGAAACAGGGGCATAAATTTATTATTGCAAAACAGGGCAATCTTATTCTTGCGTTTGCAGCTTATAATCAAGAGGAAGAAAAAGTATGGAAGCTGCAAAAACTTTATGCACTGCCCAATACACAAGGCAAAGGGATTGGCAAGATGTTGGTTGATTATATTATCCATGATCTTAAAAACAACCATGCAGTATGGCTTAAGCTAAATGTAAACAGACATAATTCAGCAAAAATATTTTATGAGAAACTTGGTTTTAAGGTTGTATCAGAAGAGGATATTGAAATTGGGAATGGATACTTTATGAATGATTATGTCATGCAGAAAAATGTGGAGTAAAGGGTATTTGTTGATTGGTGTGAGGATGGATTGTGATTAATACAAATCTCATTTCCCCACCGTCCAACCTTCATTCGATTGCATTAGTGTAATAATAGGTGCAGCTGCACTTTCATTATTTTCAACATCAATACAGGTAATTGTTAGATAAATTGTTTGTGCATCACTTTGCAATAATTCCATCGGTATTTTTAATGTTGTATTTGACTCAGACTTTGGCTGGATATATACTGGGTGAAGTTGTAAGCTACTCAAAGATGAAGAGGCATATACAGCATACAATTTTACTTGTTCTGTTTCAGCAGGCTGTGGGCTGCATGGTATCTCCAAGATATTTTCGGATACTTTGATGCCATCCTTTTTTGTAAGTGGTTGAAAAGGTGCCACGCTATCTATCCATGGCATAGCAGGCACTAATGCCGGATATTGATAGTAGTGCTGGCGCAATGAATCTGCCCATCCATTATGATTGGCCAATAGATTTTTACTGCCAAAATAAATGCTACCCTGTATTTCGGAATATTCACGAAGCCTTTCAATTTGTTTTGGTATTTCTGTAGTACTTCGCCATGCGGCGGATGGCTTATCTGTAGTACGATAAATGCCATGTCCTACATATACTGGAATATCATAACAATGACGGGCCCACCAGTCTGTAAGTTCATTAAAATCGCAAAGCGGATGACCAATTTCCCAATATAATTGTGGTGCCACATAATCAATCCATTTGTTGCGCATCCACAATAAAATATCAGCATAGAGATCATCATAATTACTTACCCCTGCTTTGGTATTGCTACCCATTGGATCTTTAGATGCATTTCTCCATACACCAAATGGGCTGATGCCAAAGCGAATAGTTGGATTTTCTGATAATACCGATTCGTGAATACGCTTTACAATACTATCGCAATTGCTTCTTCTCCAATCCTCTTTAGACAAACCATTACCATATAAACGATAGGTGGCCTCATCCGGAAACTCTTGACCTGCTATACGATATGGATAAAAATAATCATCCATGTGTAGTCCATCCAACTCGTATCTGCTGATTAGATCTTTTACTATATTATCAACATAATCCATCACAGCAGGCAAGCCCGGATTAAAGTATTTTTTATCGCCATATTTTAAAAACCATTCCGGGTGTATGCGGGTAATATGTGTGGGTGCAATGGAAGAATTATTTACATTGAATACAGCACGATAAGGATTTATCCATGCATGAAACTCAAGCCCCCTTTCATGCGCAGCATTAATCATAAATTCCAAAGGATCATAATAGGGTTGTGGTGGCAGGCCCTGTTTTCCATTGAGCCATTCACTCCAAGGTTCATAAGTACTGGGATAGAATGCATCTGCACAAGGTCGTACTTGTACAATGACCGCATTCATGCCAAGGCTTTTATATTGATCCAACAATTGTATAAAGGAAGATTTTTGCTCAGCTACAGACAGCCCTTTGGCCGCAGGCCAATCTGTATTTACTACCGATGCTACCCACACTGCCCTAAATTCATACCGGGGCTGGGCTTGTAGCAATGCAGCATAAGTAAAAAAGCTTAGGAATAAAACATACCTTTTCATAGTGGCGAATGTAATAGAATGCCTATAAAGCAGGTTGTTTAAAAATGCACAGATGGGGTATTTAACATCCAACATACATCAACTAAATAAATACTCTACATCTTCTTTTGAAAGCGACTTTACAAAGCTGGCATCATCTGCTACTAATTCTGATGCAAGTTTCTTTTTGCGTGCTTGTAGTGTCAGTATTTTATCTTCAATGGTATCTTTACAAATCATACGATAGGCAAATATATTTTTTGTTTGGCCTATACGGTGTGTACGGTCTATGGCTTGCTGCTCCACAGCAGGATTCCACCAAGGATCAACAATATAAACATAATCTGCCGCAGTAAGATTCAAACCCACACCACCGGCTTTTAAAGAAATGAGAAATATTCTACAATCTGGATTGTCTTGGAAATTGCGTATAGCCTTTTCTCTGTCTGTTACTGATGTACTACCATCAAAATAGGAATAAGGTATTTCTAATTCTTCTAATTTTTTTCTGATGAGTGCCAGCATGCCCAAAAATTGAGAAAAAATAAGCGCTTTATGCTCCCCAATATTCTCTGTTATTTCTCTTTCAATTTCTTCTAATTTTACGGATACATTTGGATATGGTTCCTTTTCATTCATGATGGCAGGGCTATCGCAAATTTGACGAAGTTTCATCAATGCCTGCAAGATAGTAATCTGTGATTGCTGTATGCCTTTGGCTTCGATAGCACCTAATATTTTATCTCTGTAATCATTCCGCCAGGAATCATAAATTTCTCTTTGTTCATCACCCATTTCGCAGAATAGAATAGTTTCTGTTTTTTCTGGCAAATCTTTGGCTACCTGCTCTTTGGTACGGCGAAGAATGAATGGATATAAAAGCCTGCGCAAATGCTCTTTTTGTTCTTTCTCATTAAACTTATCAATAGGTATGGCAAACTCTTGTTTGAAAAATTCCATACTACCCAGCATGCCGGGGTTTAGGAAATTCATTTGAGCATAAATGTCAAAAGTATTATTCTGCAAAGGGGTACCGCTCAAGCAAATTCTGTTTTTTGCTTGTAATAAACAGGCAGCTTTTGCAGTTTTTGAGGTAGGATTTTTTATGGCCTGACTTTCATCTAAAATCACAAAATCAAATGGAATGGCAGACATAAATTTTATATCGCTGCGCAGTGTGCCATAAGTAGTAATGATTATTTCTGCTTCTTCATAAAATGGTGGCTGCTGTGTGCGTGCCGGTCCATGATGTATGGATTTCGTTAATTCGGGAGTAAATTTATTAATCTCATTTTCCCAGTTATAGATCAGCGTAGTGGGGCATACAACCAATGCTTTTAATTTACCCGCCTGCTGTCTGGAATAGTAAAGATAGGTAAGGGCCTGCACGGTTTTTCCTAGTCCCATATCATCCGCCAAGATACCGCCCCAGTTTACTTTTGAAAGATAGTTGAGCCATTGATAACCGGATACCTGATAATTGCGCAGCACATCTTCCAAATGTTTTGGCGGGTCTATTTTTTCTATTCCACTATGGTGGCGGAGATTGTCATATTTTTCTTCTAATTTAAAAAATAGTTCTTCATCATCCCGCTGATCATACAATTCATCTATCAGGTTTACATGGTACTTACTAAATCGAAGCCCTGTACCCTTTCCTTCGCCCATGCGAAATAGGATGCTGTATTTATTGATCCAATCCTCCGGCAGAATGCCTAAGCTGCCGTCCATAAGAGGCACATATTGCTGCTTAGCCATCAATGATTTTTTGATATCAGCTACTGTTACTTTTTGTGTGCCAAAATGGATATCAACTTTTGCATCAAACCAGTCTATTTCATTACTCACTTGTATGCGTGTTGTGGGACGCTCTGTGTTGAAACGAAACTTTTTCAAGCTATCCATACCCGTTATAGGCACTTTCATAGCATTGAGTTCATCTATAAAAAGAAAAAACCAATTATTCTTTAAAATATCTGGGCCTCTTAATGCAAGGGCCTCGTCATAATTGCCATAAGGCACAAATGCAGCATGCAGGGAGGATATCTTTTGGAAAAGCGCATCCTCTGATTCTTTGTTCCGATGTATTATTTTTAGCTTGCCATTATCTGCTAAAACAATCCTGTCTTTATCCTGTCCTTTTACTTCATAACCTTGATAATAAAAAATAGGTTGAAAAAGCAAGTACTCTCCCTTTTCATACAGCCATAACTGCATGGTAGGCTGGCTGTTTTTTGTTTCAGTTTTTTTTAGGTTTGAAAAATTTACTTCGTAATGTTTACTGAGGGGCAATATAAAATTTTCGAGCATGGCAGGCCATACTTCAGCAGAAATTTCAATTGTGCCTTTGGCATCAAATTTTTCCGCAATAAAAATATCATCTTCCCTATGCCACAAGTAAAAAGTATTGTTTCTTAAAATGAGGGTAGCTATACTTGATTTATTTTCGCTGAAAGCATAAGTTTCTCCATCAATTACAATAGAAGCATCTACACGATAGTTGCCTTTTGCCTGTTTTACAATGAAGCTTAAAGTGGCCGCCTGAGTACTAAGTTGTGCAGGTTGTAAATGTTGTGTTTTAAAAACTTTGCCCGTGGGCAAGAAAAACACTCCTTTTTGTTCCTTTTTGTCCTCAAAAAGTTTTCTATATTTTGGATATAAATATTCAGCTTTTAGTTGCTTGGTTTCTTCGGTTATTGTGGCTGTTTTTTCTGGTACAGCATTTTCCCAAAGTGTACCAAAAGGTGAATTCCGATTTAGATATCTTTCAATTTCTGATGGTAGAAATTTACGAATTTGCTGAATGATATCCTGATCTTCTTCACTAAAAAGACTTGTATTTACATATCTGATGAGGTCAACTTTTTCTACCAAGCCTGCAAAGCCTGTGTCTGTATCTGCGGCTTCGCCTTGAATAGCATCTATGGTTATATAGGGCCACTCAGTAGTGCCATATTGCAACACCAATCCCAGTTTTTGAAGGGCCACTTCCTCAGATATAGTATCAGTTTGATTGGCTTGGACAGATTCAGCAGCATTTGCAATATTTGGCTTAGGCTCTACTACTGGCGCATTTACACGCTTGATGCTGGTGTCCAACACACGCAAAAAAGGTTTTCCATCTTCTCTGTAGGAAAAATCAAATTTTCCTTTTATATCATCTGCCAAGCTGTATCCATAAAGTGCCAGCAACTTATTTTTTTCCTTATCTCTATTGGCTATTTGCTGAAAGAAACTACCCCCTTTGGCTTTTAAGATACCAAGCAGCAGAATGGTTTTATGCACGCATAAAGGATATTTTGTATCGCTTTGGCAGGAGCATTTTGTGTGCAGTTTATTATCATCGCTGCGCTGTAGCAATACAGGCCATTTTTTCCCTTCAAAATTTATGGTTGCTTTTACCACATCATTTGCGGCCTGTTCCAAAGGTGTTTTATGGGTGCGTATATGAACTTCGGCTTTATCAAAACTGGTTGCTGAAGAATTACGTTTTACCAATCTTGCATCAAAATCTTTTACGGTTATTTGTGTATGTTCCTGATTGTAGGCAGCTTCTTTATGATCTACTAAGTTTTTATCCAGCATTTCCTGTAGATACATCAGTGCAGCTACTTCATGGCGGCAAAGGTTTCCTAAATTATATGGGCAGGAACAACGTAAAGTAAGCGCATCCGGATTATTAAAATGACCTACATGCACTTTATAATATATACTATTGGAATCATCTCTTGTACGAATGGATGCACTCCCTGGCAACTCATTGTGAGATATTAATTCTACAAATCCATTGAGGAAAATTTTCTTACCCCTGCGAATTACTTCTTCAGAGCCATTCAGATAGATATGTTTTGTAAGATATGGTAATGCCATTCCGATAAATTATATTACAGTTTTCAAAAGGCTGTTCAGAAAAAAACAAATTGCAAAATTAATGGAAATGAGTAGGTTGTTGCAAGTTTTTGCACTTAAAGTTTTGAGAATTAGGGTTTTGGAATAATAATTTGAACTTATTAAGGTCTTTTTTGGGGTCAAAAGTCTATTTTAAAGGAGCTAGGGAAAGAAGTATATTTATCAATCTAAAAGTTATGTTATTGAACACTAAAAGAAATGACTATAGCATTGCTATAAGCCGAGGCCTGAAGTATAGATTATGCACAGAAAATTTGGTACGTGTGGCTTAGATGGGAACGAAATGATAACGCTCCGAAAAACTGAGACAGGTAAATTATTTATATTGAAAACCCACAGCACTATTAAGCATTCGGCAAAGCATTTTTTAATTAGTTACCAAATCCGTATTAATAAACAATGCTTCTTTGAGCTTTTCGATAGAGTTTTGCTCGCCACCACATAAGTCTGCTAAGGATACTTTATTTAAAACTTGATCAATAGTAAATTGTATCATTTTCCAGAGGGAACGGGCAGAACAGTCTACTGAATTAGTACACAGTTTTACTGAGCCAATATGAGCTTCGCAAAATTCTTGCTCGTACAAAGCGCCACCTAAAGTTTTGAGTACTTCATTGATGATGATTGTATCGGCCTGCCTTGCTAATACATAACCACCTTTCTGACCGGGAGTACTATTTATAAATCCACTGATACGTAGAACCCTTGTTATTTTGGCAACATAGGGTTGACCAAGCCCCTCCGCATCGCTGAGTTGCGGTATGCTCAGGCCATCTGCATCCACACATCTGGCTATGCGAATAAGTATTCGCAATCCATACTCTTCCTGTGCAGTAATTTTCATTTTACAGTATCATTTGTTTGGTTTTCGAAAGGATCAACCTGGTAAATGTCAATAAAAGTTTGCCTTAGTGAAGCTAATTGTGCATCAGTATTCGTATGTGTACAATGCTCGTTGTACTTTTGTATTAATTCATCCGCAAGTGCTCCGGCATGACTTCCTTCAATTTGATATCGATGGATAATATGTATTAGTTTTCCATTTTTAAAAAGATAAATATTAGGGGATGAAGGTGTAATGCCGGCCAAATAATTAGCTCTCAAATGCACTACGACTTCTTTTTCCATTCCTGCAAAAACGGTATACATCTCATCGGGCACCAATCCATTAAATAAGGATAATATTGCTGCCGGCCTAGACACCCTAGCACTACAACCACAAACAGAATTTAAAACAAGTAATACTACTTTATCATCCTGTCTATTGATAGCCTGTTCAAATGCCTCTACACTGTAAATAGGTGTAAACCCTGCATCTGTTAGCTCTTTTCTATATGGTGCTACCACTGCCTCAGGGTATGAAGGGCCATTATTTCCTATTAAACTGTCTAAACTTATTTTCATTGTATAATTACTAATTTTTTTACACAATACTTAACTACATAAATCCCAATTCTAAAGATGCTTCCTCACTCATCATAGATTTATTCCAGGTAGGTGTCCATGTTACACTTACATGCACATCATGTACTCCCTCTACTTCCTTAACTTTTTGATCTACTTCCAAGGGCAATGACTGAGCGGCTGGGCATCCCGGAGCAGTCAATGTCATTATAATCTGCACATTATTTATTGGCAGAATATCTATTGAATATATAAGACCAAGGTCATAAATATTGACTGGTAATTCAGGATCAAAAATGGTCTTAATTTTTTCAACTACACGCTCTTTTATTTTGTCTTCTTCCATCATTGTATTAAACCTTTAATTGATATGCCAAAGCATAATGTTTCATTTGCTTGACCATACTTAGTAAACCATTGCTTCTTGTTTGTGCCAAGTGACTGGTAAGGCCAATGCGATTGATAAAATCTAATTTCGTTTCAATGATTTCATTAGCAGTCTTTCCTGATAAAACCCTTATCAACAGGCTAATTAAACCTTTTACTATTACTGCATCACTATCCGCTTTATAAATTATTTTATCACCTATTTTTTCTGCTACCAGCCATACTGTGCTTTGGCATCCTTTTATTTTATTTTCATCAATTTTATGCGCTGCTTCTAATGGCAGTAGTTTTTTACCCATATCTATGATATACTCATATTTATCTTCCCAATTATCAAAGAGTTCAAACTCTTCAATAATTTCATTCTCTATTTCTGTTGTACTCAATGTTACTTTTTTAGGATAATAATTTCACTGCTTTTTGTAAACCAACTACTAATGCATCAATTTCTTCTTTTGAAGTGTATGCTGCAAAAGATGCACGCACAGTACCCGGAATACCAAATCGATTCATTAATGGTTGTGCACAATGATGGCCAGTGCGTACTGCAATACCATAATTATCTAATAAAATTCCAATATCTTGGGGGTGAATACCTTCTATAAGAAAAGATACCACACCTGCTTTCTGTTTTGCTGTTCCAATAAACCGCATACCTTTAATCTGGCTTAGTTGTTCATTGGCATATATTAGTATTCTATCTTCATGTTTTGTAATTTGATCCCTACCTGTATTTGTTACAAAATCTAATGCAGATTTAAGTGCAATGGTATCGCCTATATTGGGCGTGCCTGCTTCAAATTTATAAGGAAGTTCATTGTAAGATGTTTTTTCAAAACTTACTTCTTTAATCATTTCACCACCACCCATATATGGTGGCATATTTTCAAGCAATTCCTTTTTTCCATACAACACCCCCACGCCGGTGGGTCCATACACTTTATGACTGCTGAATACAAAAAAATCACAGTCCAGATTCTGTACATCAATAATGGCATGTACACTACTCTGAGCGCCATCCACCAATACTTTTATGTGGTGCTTATGTGCAATAGTAATTATTTCTTTTACAGGATTGATGGTACCCAAAGCATTGCTGATATGTACTATGGAAATGAGTTTTGTTTTTGGGGAAATGAGTTTTTCAAATGCATCCATCTGTAATTCTCCGGCATCATTTACAGGAATTACTTTAAGCAAAGCGCCCCTTTCTTCACAGAGCATTTGCCAAGGTACAATATTGCTATGGTGCTCCATAGCAGAGATAATTATTTCATCTCCTGCTTGTATATTTTTTCGCCCCCAAGTAGCCGCTATTAAATTGATGCCTTCGGTAACTCCTCTTGTAAAAATAATTTCTTCTCTATGGGCAGCATTAATGAAATGCTGTGCCGTATCTCTTGCGGCTTCATAAGCTGCTGTAGCTTCTTCTGCCAAAGTATGTATTCCTCTGTGAATATTGGCATTAAAACTTTCATAATATTTACTAAGTGTAGCTATTACCGTATTTGGTTTTTGAGATGTGGCAGCATTGTCTAAATAAACCAACGTTCTTCCATCTTTTACTTTGCGTTGTAGTACAGGAAACTGCTGCCGCAAAGCATATACATCCAATGCCGAATCTAATACCGTATTCATTTATTCACCAAATTCTAAACGTTCATTAATTAAATTTTCTATATATTTTTTGAGTTCCTCAGGCTTTACCTGTTCAACAATTTCTTCTGCAAATGCATGGAGTAATAAAGCCTTCGCTTTTTTATCGCCAATGCCTCTTGCTTTCAGGTAAAACATGGCTTCATCATCCAACCTTCCAATGGTACAGCCATGAGAACATTTTACATCATCAGCAAAAATTTCAAGTTGTGGTTTTGTATTTACCTGTGCTGTATCTGAGAGCAGCACATTTTTATTGCTTTGATAGGCATTCGTTTTTTGGGCTATCTGTCTTACAAATATTTTTCCATTGAATACACCATTACTCTTTCCATCCATAATGCCTTTATAAAATTCATTGCTAAAGCAGTCCGGTGCCAGGTTATCTACGATGGTATGATTGTCTGCATGTGTTTGCCCATCCAATAAATATAAGCCATACATGTGGCCTTCATTGTGCGGCGCTTCCAGTACCAGGTTCAGGTTGTTGCGAACCGTGCCTCCACTGAGTGTGATGGTAACACAATGAGTAAAACATTTACCCACCTGCTGTATATGGGTGGTACCCACCTGATGACAGTGCGAAGCTTGATTTTGTAATTTGTAGTATTCCATCCTGGCCTGATCATACACCGCTATTTCGGTAACCTGGTTTGTAAAGCATTCCTGTGTGCCTTCATTGCTGTACATTTCAACTAACTGCACTTGTGCGTTTTCCTCCACCACAACCAAACTACGTGGCTGCACAAACAATTGGTTTGCAACAGAACGGGTGATATGATGGATATAGATGGGTGCATCCAACACTGTATTTTTTGGAACAAGCACAAATAAACCATTGCCTGCAAATGCAGTGTTCAACGCCTGCATGCCATCTTTGATATAGCGGCTACTATGACCTGCATGTTTCTTTATATAATCAGGATACCTGACTGAAGCCTGCTGCATGCTGCATACTTCAACCGTATCATTGAGCATACTCAATTCTTCATAAAAAACCCCATCCACGAAGACCAACTGCAACGCAGTTTGAGTAAAAGGTAATGCTGGTATATTTTCAATACCTGTTACCTTAAAGGGAGTTGCAAAGTTGAACGCTGCATTAGCATTATTTACAATGCTATTGATGCGGGTATATTTCCATTCTTCATGTTTTGAAGTAGGAATACCCTGCCGCTGAAAGTTCTCATAAGCCTTCTGCCGGATGGGGAAGAACGTATCCTCAGACTGTTCTTGCGTCAGGGAATTGAACGCATCTTGAATCAATTGATTGAATTCCATTATAAATTTTTGTTCTTTATATTATGGGTTATGCTATTTCTCCCACATTTTGTTTGATAAAATCATAACCATTTGCTTCTAACTCCAATGCCAACTCTTTGGTACCTGATTTTACTATTCGCCCTTTATACAATACATGCACATAATCCGGTACGATGTAGTCCAATAAACGCTGATAGTGTGTAACCACTAGCACTGCATTGTTTTCATTGCGAAGCGTATTTACACCATTGGCTACAATACGCAGTGCATCAATATCTAAACCGCTATCTGTTTCATCTAAAATTGCAAGAGAAGGTTCCAGCATAGCCATTTGAAATATTTCATTACGCTTTTTTTCACCTCCACTAAATCCTTCATTGAGGCTTCGGCTTAGTAATGATTGGTCTATGTTTACTAACTTCATTTTTTCTTTCATCATCTTCAAAAAAGCAACTGCATCTAAAGGGTCCTCTCCTTGATATTTACGTATTTCATTTACAGCAGTTTTGATGAAGTTCGTGGTGGATACACCTGGTATTTCAACGGGGTATTGAAAGGCAAGAAACATACCTTCCCTGGCCCTGTCTTCCGGAGAAAAAGACAATAAATCTTTATCCTTGAAGAGGACTTCTCCTGCGGTAACTTCATAATCTGACCGACCGGCTAATACATTGGCCAATGTACTTTTACCGCTTCCATTAGGGCCCATGATGGCATGTACTTCACCGGCGTTAATGGTGAGGTTAATCCCATTTAAAATTTGTTTGTCTTCAATCTTTGCATGAAGATTTTTGATTTGTAACATCGCTCTTTATTAAATATTTTTAAATATTCTATTTGAATTATTAACCTACACTTCCTTCCAGACTAATTGCCAATAATTTTTGTGCTTCTACAGCAAATTCCATAGGTAATTGGTTCATCACTTCTTTGGCAAAGCCATTGATGATAAGGCCTACAGCTGTTTCTGTATCTAAGCCCCGCTGATTGCAATAAAATATTTGGTCTTCACCTATCTTGCTTGTAGTGGCCTCGTGCTCTATTTGTGCCGTACTGTTTTTTGCTTCAATGTAAGGAAATGTATGTGCACCGCATTTATCACCCAGCAACAAACTATCGCATTGTGAAAAGTTGCGTGCATTCTTTGCATTCTTACTTACACTTACCAGGCCGCGATAACTGTTTTGACTATGACCTGCGCTGATGCCTTTGCTTACTATACGGCTGCGGGTGTTATTACCAATATGCAACATTTTAGTGCCTGTATCAGCCTGCTGGTAATTATTGGTTACGGCAACACTGTAAAACTCACCCACGCTATTATCTCCCTTGAGAATAACACTGGGATATTTCCAGGTAATGGCGCTGCCGGTTTCTACCTGTGTCCAGGATATTTTTGAATTGACACCCGCACAAATGCCACGTTTGGTTACAAAATTGTAAATACCGCCCACGCCATCTTTATCACCGGGATACCAGTTTTGTACGGTGCTGTATTTTACCTCTGCATTATCTGATGCAATAATTTCCACAATGGCAGCATGGAGTTGGTTTTCATCCCGCATGGGAGCGGTGCAACCTTCGAGATAACTTACATAAGCACCTTCTTCGGCCACAATGAGTGTTCGTTCAAACTGACCCGTATTTTCAGCATTAATCCGGAAATAGGTACTCAGCTCCATTGGACATTTTACACCTTTGGGAATATAGCAAAATGATCCATCACTAAATACTGCACTATTGAGCGCAGCGAAATAATTATCAGTTGCCGGCACCACAGTGCCGATGTATTTGCGTACTAATTCCGGATGTTCTTTGATGGCTTCGCTCATGGAGCAGAAGATAATGCCCAACTCTCCAAGCTGCTCTTTAAAAGTTGTAGCAATGCTAACGCTGTCGATTACTGCGTCAACAGCTACACCTGTCAATCTTTTTTGCTCTGTGAGCGATATACCAAGTTTTTCGAAAGTGCGGCGTAGTTCGGGGTCTATTTCGTCTAAGCTTTTTGGGGTAATCTTTTGTTTGGGTGCACTATAATATATGATGTCTTGATAGTTAATTTCAGGGAATGTGAGATTGGCCCACTGAGGGCTTTCCATTTTTTGCCAAAGTTTAAATGCTTTAAGGCGCCATTCCAACATCCATTCCGGTTCTTGTTTTTTAGCTGAAATGAAACGAACGATGTTTTCATTTAATCCTTTGGGGGCTTCATCTTTTTCTATATCTGTTACAAAGCCATATTTATATTCACTTAAGGCTGTTTGTTCTAGATCGGAAGAGCGTCGTGTAGGGAAAGAG
>CALAGJ010000062.1 GCA_937892395.1 uncultured Parafilimonas sp. | reverse complement strand
GTAATCTGCGTTTTAATCAACTGGTAGACGGTATGGATAATACTGCACCCGCTCTAAACTTTTCTGTAAGTAACATTGTAGGTCTCACAGAGTTAGATGTGGATAATATGGAACTATTGTCTGGCCCTTCATCCGCATTGTATGGTAGCGGCGGTCAAAACGGTACATTAATCATTACTAGCAAAGATCCATTCAAATATCAAGGTGTCAGTTTGATGGTGAAACAAGGCGTAATGCATTTGGGTGATTCAAGAAATGATGCATCATTATTCCAGAACTATGTATTAAGGTGGGGCCAAAAAGTATCAGATAAATTTGCTTTTAAAATTGGTGCAGAATATTTAAAAACTGACGACTGGGTAGCAGATGATAAAAGCAATCTTGCACGTAATAATGTGTTGAGTAACTTAAAATCTGGCGACCGTAATAGCGATCCAAATTATGATGGTGTAAACGTATTAGGCGATGAAGCTAGTGCAAGCTTAAATGGTGTAGCCTTAGGTGGAATTTTTGGACCTGGTAATGCCAGACTTGCTACCGACATTGGCACATTAGCTTCTTTGGGGCTTATCAATCCATTAGATGGTTTGGACGCAACAGAGCAAGGTACAATAGTAGGTTATTATGCTGGCAAATTAGGAGATCCTAATTTTGGAGCTTTACCTCTTTTTGCCACTGGCGTTATCAACGGTACATATAGAAATGCTGATGGCTCAGAAATTTTAGTTAGCCGTACAGGTTATGATGAAGAAGATATAGTAGATTATAATTCTTATAACTTCAAAGTGTCTGGAGGCCTATATTACAAATTCACCAATACGCTAACTGCGTCTCTTACCGGTAACTGGGGAAATGGTACAACAGTTTACACTGGCGCTGACAGATACAGTATAAAGAACTTTACGATGGGTCAATATAGGCTGGAATTAAAAAACAAAAACTGGTTTTTAAGAGGTTATACAACACAGGAAAATTCCGGTGATTCTTATGCCTCCACACTTGCAGCTCTCGGTGTAAATAATACCTGGAAAGATAATGCTACATGGTTTGGTGAATATGCAGCCAATTATTCTGGTGCTGCATTGGCTGGCGCTGATCCTGCTTCTGCACATGCTGCCTCAAGAGGTGCAGCCGATGTAGGAAGATTAGTACCGGGTACAAAGGAATTTAATGATGCTTTCAATACAATTATTAATACGCCTATTAGTCAAGGTGGTGCCCAATTTGCTGATCAGAGTGACCTTTGGCATTTTGAAGGACAGTATAACCTGAGCGAAGCAATTAAAGTAGTAGATGTACTTGTAGGTGCTAACTACAGAACCTTTATTTTAAATTCTGAAGGTACCATCTTTGCAGATACAGCAGGAAAAATAAATATTGGTGAATATGGTGGTTATCTACAATTAAAGAAAACCATTTTTAATGATGTTTTGAATCTGACTGCTACAGGTAGGTACGACAAAAATGAAAATTTTGAAGGCCGTTTTACACCACGTTTTGGTGCAAGCATAAAAGTAGCTAAAGACAATAATATTAGGCTTTCATTACAGCAGGCATATCGATTCCCAAGTAACCAAGATCAGTGGATAAATCTTCAAACTCCGGGCACCATTTTAATTGGTGGGTTACCTGGTTTTGGTGAATACTACAATTTTGAAGGCAACCCAGTATTTACTGCAGAAAGTGTAGGTGCAGCAAGAGCATCATCTGATCCTACAAAATTGCAACAAGCTGAATTTACTCCAGTAAAGCCTGAAATTGTAAATACTTTTGAAATAGGTTATAGAGGGCTTGTATCAAAGAATTTCTTGATAGACGCTTATTTTTATAGTAGCAAATACACTGATTTTATTGCCCGTGTGGCTGTAGCTAGAGGTGTAAGTGGTAATCCTGCTACAAGCGCAGTAGAAGTATTGAATCCGTTTACGAGTACAAACTATTCTTTCGTAACAAATAGCCCGGATGATGTAAAGGCAATTGGTTGGGGTTTAAGTATGGAATATCGCACAAACGATGGTTTTAATATTATGGGAAATATTTATGGTGATGAACTGCGTAATGTTAAAGAAGGATTAGTAACTTTTTTCAACACACCAAAATTGCGTTTCAATCTTGGTTTTGGAAATGCTGATGTGTATAAAGGATTAGGCTTTAATATGGTGTATCGTTGGCAGGATAATATCAACTGGGAAGGCACATTTGGTAGTGGAGATATACCATCATTTGGTGTAATGGATGCCTCTATCAGCTACAAGCTGCCAAAGACCAAGCACCAAATTAAAATAGGTGGTCAAAACTTATTTAATAATTACTATCGCAATGCATTTGGTAACCCTTATGTGGGTGGTTTATACTATATAAGCTTGGGTTATAACGTGCTTTAAATTATTTATTGAGCATTTGAAAAACCCCGCTTAGTGCGGGGTTTTTCTTTTTTAACGTATCAAATTCAGAAACATGCTTAAATGACAGTAAACTACATTTAATTTTGCAAAATGCATTTTGGCAGATATATCAAAACCCTTTGCTTAATTTTTTTGCTTTTGTTTTCTAAGAGTTATGCTCAAACTAATATCATACAAGGAAATGTTATAGATAAACAGAGTGAAGAGCCCATACCATTTGCAAGTGTTCGTTTACAAATTAGAGGAAAAGGAGCATTAACAGATACTTTAGGTCATTTTGCTATTGCATTATATCAATGGCCAGCAGATGATACATTAATCATAAGTAGTGTTGGTTATTTACCACGCTCCATACCATGCTCCAAACTTAAAGATTCTTCCTCTATTGACATTCTTTTGGAAGTGGCCCCACCTGTGGTTTCAGCCGTGGTGAGGGTTAAATACAACCGCTCTCTTTGGTTTTGGCGGAAAATTATTTCAAAGAAGCCTGTTAATGATCGTAAACATTATGACAACTTTAGCTACGAGGTATATAATAAATTAGAACTTGACCTTAATAATATTGACATCAATCAATTGGAGGATAATAAATTACTAAAACACTATTCCTTCATACTGCAATATGCGGATACTTCTTCCGAAAAAACGCCATACTTACCTGTGTACCTTACAGAAACATTGAGTGATTATTATTTTCAGGATGCTCCAAGAAAAACACGTGAAGTTATAAAAGCAAACAATACCAGTGGTATAGACAATGAAAGCATTATCAAACAACTGGGAGCCACCTATCAGAATATAAATGTTTACAACAATATACTACCCGTTTTTGATAAACAATTTATAAGCCCGTTACACGAAAATGCAGATAATTTTTATACTTTTAAGTTAGCAGATACACAGTATCTTGGTGGTAAAAGATTAGTTCATTTATTCTTTACACCTAAGAGACCAGGTGAAAACACATTTACCGGAGATTGCTGGGTACATGACACCACATTTGCCATACAGAAAATTACTATGCGTCCGGCCATGGATGCTAATATCAATTTCATCACTGGATTATCTATGATACAGGAATATAAATTGGTATCTGATAGTGTATGGTTTTTATACAAGGATAAATTTGTGGCGGACATATCACCGATAGGTAAAAAAAACATTGGCTTTAAAGCAAGAAAAACAACTACCTATAAAGATGTTATTTTTAATAGTGAGTTGGTAACAAAAATTTTATCTGACAACAAGTCAAATGAAGAAATAATATTATTGAAAGAAACCGGCACTAAGCCGGATAGTTTTTGGGTAGATAACAGGCATGAACCTCTAAATAAAGATGAGAAAGCAGTATATGCCATACTAGATACATTAACAAGAGATAAGAAATTTATTCATACCAGAAATACTATTAATTTTTTAACTACGGGTACAAAAGATATTGGCAAATTTCGTATTGGCCCCTGGTACAATTGGATTACAGGAAATGCTTATGAAGGCACACGTGTTAGATTTGATCTTACTACAAATAGAAAATTTAGCGATCATCTTAATTTGAGTGCTTTTGTTGCTTATGGATTTACAGACCAGAAGCCAAAAGGAATGTTTCAAATTAAATATTTGTTTAAAAGAGAGCCATGGACAGTGCTGAATGTTTCATTAAAATCTGACCTGGATAATGGGCAAGTTTTTTATGACCAATTAGGTAGTGATAATGTTTTTGGATTGTTATTCCGCAAACCAAATATACCCTTTAAATTTCAACGTGTTGAAGAGCAAAAAATTGATTTTTATAAAGAAGGTTACAATGGCTTTGCATTTGGCTTGAGTACATCTCACAAACAATACACCGCCTTACTCAACTTGCCGGAGGCCTCATTATTCCCGACCAAAGTTGGAACCGCTTTTAATAATTTTGAAACTGCAATAAGATTTCGATATGCCTATCAGGAGCGTAAAATTGAAGATAATTTTTTAAGAATAAGTGGTGGAAGTCTCTTTCCGATAGTCGAAGCAAAAATTGCTAAAGGATGGCCCGGAATGATGGGTAGTAGCTATGCATATACAAAGGCTGATATTTCAATTTCAGACTATTTACCGGCTGCTCCTTATGGTACATTTTATTATAACTTATTTGCGGGAAAAGTTTGGGGCACAGTACCATATCAATTGTTAGATATTCAACCGGGCAATGAATGGTATTATTACAGCAAATATTCTTTCAATTTGATGAATCGGTTTGAGTACCTTACGGATAGATATGCAGGTTTCAATGTAGAGCATAATATAGGCTCCGGTATTTTCCGTTGGTTTGGATTTACAAGGAAATTAAAGTTTAGGCAATTCTGGAATGTAAAAGGGGTAGTGGGCGATTTGAGTAATCAAAATGAGCAACTCAATTATGTGGGAAATTATCCATTTACACCGCTGAACAATAGACTCTATTTAGAAGCAGGAACAGGAATAGATAATATTTTCAAATTTTTTAGAGTTGATTTTATTTGGAGAGTTCTTCCAAGGCCATTGCCTGACAATAATGTACAAAGATTTGGTGTTTTTATGGGCTTCCGTCTGAGCTTATAAATTTGCTTCTTTTGAAATTTCTTTCTCTTTGCGCCACCACTTAATACCAATAAAAGCACCAATAGCAAGTGGTGTAAGCATGAGATAAACAATACCTGCATTCAAGCCTTTTGCAGGCCCTTCTCCCAATTGGGAAGCAGTTTTTGTACAAATGGAGCATTGAGCATATCCTGCATGCATGAGCAGAATGCACAGCGCAAATAGCAAGAATATTTTTTTCATAGGGCGTAAAGTTAATAAGATTGTATTGGTTTCACTATTTTGTGCAGGCATTATGGGACAAAGAAGAGATTTTATCAAAAAAGTCGCCTCCCTTGCAGGCGTATGGGGTGGGGCATCCCTTTTTAATGAACTACTGGCTTCCTCATATTCAATCAATAATAAATCAGTAGCACATTTATCTCCAATACAAGTTGCAGAAGAGGAAGACTATTGGACAATGATACAGCAAGCATATACTGTAAATCCTAATATCATCAATCTTAATAATGGCGGAGTTAGTCCGGCCCCAAAAATTGTACAAGAAGCGGTGGAGCGGTATAATAAATTGAGTAATGAAGGGCCTTCCTATTTTATGTGGAGAATATTAGATATGGGTCGTGAACCTCTGCGTCAAAAATTGGCCTTACTGGCCGGATCTACTGATGATGAAATTGCCATTAACAGAAACTCCACAGAGGCTTTAAATACAATTATTTATGGCTTACCCTTACAAAAAGGGGATGAAGTAATTGGCTGCTTGCAGGATTATCCAAATATGATACAAGCCTGGAAGCAAAGAGCACTGCGGGATGGGATAAATTACAAACAAATAAGCTTTAATTTTCCTATAGAAAATGATGAAGCCATTGTATATGCTTATGCAAATGCTATCACCCCACAAACTAAGTTAATCCATATTACTCATATTATTAACTGGGTCGGTCAAATAATGCCTGTAAGAAAAATAGCAGAAATGGCACATGCAAAAGGCATCGAAGTATTGTGTGATGGTGCTCACTCCTTTGGATTGTTGGACTTTAAAATACCAGATTTACAATGCGATTATTTTGGTACAAGCCTACATAAATTTTTAAGTGCACCTATAGGAACTGGTATGCTTTGGGTTAAAAAAACTAAGATAGAAAAAATTTGGCCATTACTATGCAATGATAAACCCCAAAGTGCAGATATCAGAAAATTTGAAACGATGGGTACCCGAAGTTTCCCAATAGAACAAGGTATTGGAGAAGCCATTTTATTTCATGAAGGTATTGGTGCTGCAAGAAAGGAAGCAAGGATTCGGTATTTAAAAAATTATTGGGCCAATCAAGTAAAAAATTTGCCAAGGGTAAAATTACATACCTCCCTTTTAGATGCTCACTCCTGTGCTATTTGTGGTATCAGTATTGATGGTATGAAACCTGCAGCATTTGATGCAGCACTTTTTAATGAGTATAAAATTCATACGGTTGGTATAGAATGGGAAAATATACATTGTGTACGCATCACCCCACATGTTTATACCAGACTACAGGATTTGGATAAGTTGGTGTATGCAATTACTAAAATTGTAAGGCAATAGCTCTACTTAATAAAATGTATGAATCTATATTGGGGTATCCTTTTCAAAGTAAAACAGCATATTTATTTATACCGATTACTATTTTCTAAAATAATTTTTATCGTGAGAAGGGCAGGATGCACCCCTTGTATCCACACATGATGAAATTAACGCAGTGGCAACAAAAAGAAAAAGGGCGGCGATTAAGAATTTTCGCATATTTTTTTATTAAAACGCAAAAATAAGTGGAATATTTTTTTTCAAAAATTTTTTTCAGCACCAAAAAAGATCTACGGTAGTGCAAATTTTTTATCAGTTACGAATCGATAATCATTGAGGGTTAGTAAGAATGCTTTCAAATCTGCCTGTTCATCCTTAGTTAAATCAATGCCGGGATTATCTCCACTACGTAGGAATATAGGTTCAATATTTGGCGTTTCTTCCATCAAATAAACATAATGATTAATTACTTCATCCAAATTATTGATACTGCCATCATGCATAAATGGTGGTGAAAAAGCAAGGTTTCTCAAGCTGGGTACTTTAAACTTGTAATCATCCAATGGATTTAGTGTCACCAAGCTTCTGCCTTTATCTTTATACCTAAAATTGATAGGCACCCCATTATTTTTAAAACTGTAATCTGTAAACAATGGCTCCTTGTGACAGCTATTACAATGCTGTAAAAAAATATTATACCCAGTTTGCTCCTGTGTTGTAAAAGATGACTCACCCCTTTTTACACTATCATATTTTGCATTATCACTTACACACATCAACATAAACTGGCTAATTGCTTTTAAAAAATGTGCGGTGGAGATGGTATCATCATTAAATGCTTTTTTAAATAGCGGTTTATATGCAGGAGTGTTTCTAACTTTTGCTAAAACATTTTCAAGCGTTTCATCCATTTCCACAGGGTTTGTAATGGGTGCTATGGGCTGAAGATCCAAATCAAATATACCTCCATCATGCATAAATGTTGGAGACCATGCAAGGTTTGTAATAGCAGGTGCATTGCGGGTGCCAAATCGATTATAGATACCATGACTTACTTCATGACCATGATGAGTAAAACCTGAGGTTTGTATATGACAACTTGCACAGCTAATGGTATTATCTGCAGATAACATTGGATCATAAAATAATTTTAACCCAAGTTGAAATCCTTCATTGGTCAGTTGATTATTGTCAAAGTCATAAATAGGATTAGGAAAATATTCTGGCTTTGGAAAATCTATGTATTGCTGTTCATTGATGCTTTTGCCGCAGGCAAAAACAAGCAGAGAAAGTATTAATATGATGAGATATTTTTTATGCATAGGTTATCATATTCAACAATAATTCATTAAAAGACATTTTGATGCAAATACAAAAATTAAATTGAACATCAGCAAAGTCTTCAATTGTAAAAGTATGTCAGATTTTTTGTATTATTTAAAATTTGATTGAAAACATAGTGCCGATAGAAAATTATTCCTACCTTACTTATATTCCATAATGCATGAAAACAAAAAAAATATTAAAATGACTTGGAAACTTTTTATGACACCCTATCCCACATAAAATAGAAATGAAAAGCCGCATGCATATTCATTATAAGTAATATATTCAGATATAGAACCACAAAAAATTCTCCCCAAACAAGTATATCTTCATATTAAAATAAAATCATTGGCTTCGTCTCATTATTTTTGCAGTATTCCAAAAATTTTTCTCAATCAGATTTTATGACCTGGAAACAAGTTTTTATTTCATCAGTAGGTAAAAAAATTGTTATGGCCCTTACGGGAATTTTTTTAATTACCTTTCTCCTTGTGCATGTAAGTATTAATGCCTGTGTATTTGCCGATTTATTTGTAAATGATGATGGCGAAATGTTTAATAAAGCAGCACATTTTATGGGCAGTACTGTACTTATACGCATCATGGAAGTTGGGTTGTTTGGCGGTATCATATTGCATATAGTACAAGGTTATTTATTAACCTTGGAGAACCGCAGTAAACGGAGCGTGGGTTATGCCATAAACTATGGCAATGGCGGTAGCAAATGGTATAGCCGTAGTATGGGTTTATTAGGCACACTAATACTTATATTTTTAGTTTTACACCTCTATCATTTCTGGACGCCAGCCCGCTTTACACATGTTGGCCTTGAAGTACCGGTTGTTTATAATGGAGTAGAAATGCATAATATGTTTTTACTCATGAAGACCACTTTCATCAGTCCTATTGTAATTGTGGTGTATATAATGGGATGTGTATCTTTAGCATGGCATTTAGCACATGGCTTTCAAAGTGCATTTCGCACCATAGGTGTGCACAATAAAAAATATAATACACTCCTCATATCATTAGGTTATGGATTCTCTGTAATAATACCTTTTTTATTCATATTAATGCCATTGTCTTTTCATTTTGGATGGATTGGTTGATGAATAAAAAAGACTATTTATGGTCAATTCGTTCTACAAACACTTATCATACATTATCTGTTATACTAAGCAATAAAAAAGAATAACATGCTGGATGCAAAAATTCCATCGGGGCCATTAGACCAAAAATGGACACAATACAAAGGCCATTGCAAACTTGTAAATCCTGCCAACAAAAGAAAGTTGGAAGTAATTGTAGTGGGTACCGGATTGGCTGGTGCTTCTGCAGCTGCCGCTCTTGGTGAACTGGGTTATAAAGTTAAAGCCTTTTGCTTTCAAGATAGTCCACGTAGGGCACATAGCATTGCCGCTCAAGGCGGAATAAATGCTGCAAAAAATTATCAAAATGATGGGGATAGCGTTTATCGCCTTTTTTATGACACCATCAAAGGTGGCGATTATAGAGCAAGAGAAGCAAACGTGCATCGCTTAGCAGAAGTAAGTGCCAATATCATTGACCAATGTGTAGCCCAAGGTGTTCCTTTTGCAAGAGAATATGGTGGCTTACTAAGCAATCGTTCTTTTGGTGGCACACAGGTACAAAGAACTTTTTATGCCGCAGGTCAAACTGGTCAGCAGTTATTGATAGGAGCTTATCAAGCATTGGAAAGACAGGTTGCGCTAGGCAATGTAAAAATGTACACCAGACATGAAATGCTTGATATTGTAATGATTGATGGAAAAACACGAGGTATCATAGCAAGAGATTTAAAAAATGGAAAATTAGAACGTCATTTTGGCCATGCTGTTTTATTGTGCAGTGGAGGTTATGGTAATGTATTTTATTTATCCACAAATGCTATGGGTAGCAATGTAACCGCAGCATGGAAAGCACATAAAAAAGGTGCATACTTTGGCAATCCTTGTTTTACACAAATACATCCAACCTGCATTCCCGTAAGTGGAGATCATCAGAGTAAGTTAACCTTAATGTCTGAGTCGCTGCGCAATGATGGTAGAATATGGGTTCCAAAAAAAGCAGGAGACACAAGAAAACCAAATGACATACCAGAAGAAGAAAGGGATTATTATTTAGAAAGAAGATATCCTGCTTTTGGAAACTTAGTACCTCGAGATGTAGCCAGCCGTGCAGCAAAAGAAAGATGTGATGCAGGATATGGAGTAGGAAGTAGTCGCCAAGCAGTATTTTTAGATTATGCTGCTGCAATAGAAAGATATGGAAAAATTGAAGCCGGAAAAAAAGGTTTAGACAATGCAAGTAGCGATGAAATTATAAAAATGGGTAAAGAGGTGGTTAAGGCTAAATATGGTAACCTCTTTGACATGTATGAAAAAATAACCGGGGAAAATCCTTATGAAGTACCGATGCGCATTTACCCGGCCGTTCACTACACCATGGGTGGCCTATGGGTGGATTATGAACTGATGACAACAGTACCGGGGTTGTATGCACTGGGTGAAGCAAACTTTAGTGATCATGGAGCAAATAGACTGGGAGCAAGTGCCTTAATGCAAGGTTTAGCTGATGGATATTTTGTAATTCCTTATACCATTGGCAATTATCTTTCTGAAGAAATACGTACAAATGCCATTTCCACAGATCATGAGGCTTTTGTGGCTGCTGAAAAAACTGTACAAGAGCGCATTGAAAAATTGATGCAGATCAAAGGATCACAATCAGTGGAAAGTTTTCATAAGCGTTTAGGAAAAATAATGTGGGATAAATGTGGCATGGGGCGCAATGCAGCAGGATTGAAAACTGCTATTAGTGAAATTCAAGCACTGAAAAAAGAATTTTGGTCAGATGTGAGAATACCCGGTGATATTAATGAAATGAATCCTGAATTGGATAAAGCAGGTCGTGTAGCAGATTTTATTGAACTAGGTGAACTGATGTGTATTGATGCATTGCAACGTGAAGAAAGTTGTGGTGGTCATTTTAGAGAAGAACACCAAACTCCCGATGGAGAAGCTGAGCGTCACGATGAATCTTATATGTATGTAGCCAATTGGGAATTGAAAGCAGATAGCACTTGGCAGCTACACAAAGAGCCCTTGATTTATGATGAAGTAAAACCTAGTCAAAGAAGTTATAAATAATAATTATTAGCAAATTCTATTTACAGTATGGAACATTATACAATGAATCTCAACCTTAAAGTATGGCGTCAAAAAAATGCAACAGCAAAAGGTGGTTTCGAAAACTATTCTGTGAGTAATATTTCATCTGAAATGTCATTCTTAGAAATGTTTGATGTACTCAATGAAAAACTCATTGCCGAAGGTAAAGAACCAATAGCTTTTGACCATGATTGCCGTGAAGGTATCTGTGGTATGTGTTCTATGTATATCAATGGAAAACCTCATGGACCATGGCAAGCTACTACTACCTGCCAACTGCACATGCGTGCTTTCAAAGATGGCGATACCATTGTAGTAGAACCTTGGCGTGCCAATGCATTTCCGGTAGTCAAAGATTTAGCTGTAGATAGAGGTGCCTTTGATAGAATCATACAAGCAGGTGGATTTGTGTCTGTAAATACAGGCAATGCAGTGGACGGCAATGCCCTTCCCATAGAAAAAGACAAGGCAGATGCCGCATTCTACGCAGCTGCATGTATAGGATGTGGGGCTTGTGTGGCAGCCTGTAAAAACAGCAGTGCCATGCTATTTCTAAGTGCTAAAGTATCTCACTTAGCTTTATTACCTCAGGGTGGTCCGGAAAGGAGAAGCAGAGTTGTAAATATGGTAGCACAAATGGATAAAGAAGGATTTGGAAGTTGTACAAATACAGGTGCTTGCGAAGCTACTTGTCCAAAAGAAATATCTATTAGCAATATAGCTAGACTAAACCAGGAATATCTTGCTGCCAGCCTTGTGAGTGAATAAATACTATTCCTCATTAGCTCATGCATATAAGTGAGCAAATACAAATTTTTGAAAAGTCTTGGATTTTCCAAGGCTTTTTTTGTTCATGATAATTAATATTAATGATGGTATGTATTCGGAAAATTTCCTACATCTTTAACAGCAACAATTCTTATATTTGAATTAGTCAATTATTTATGCCATTACATTTGTATTCAAGTAGGAGCGTTATGAAAAAAAGTCAATTTTTACTGCTGATATTTTTGGTGATAACATTGCCAAAAGGATTTGCACAACAAATTTATTACAGTGAGCCCGATAGAGATGATATTAGATCTATCAGTTTTGAAGTGGCGGGCAAAACAGGAAGCAATTATCTTATTTATAAATCTGTGCGAAACAATAAAAATTTGTTTGTATATGACAGTGAAATGAAGTTGATTGCAAAAGAGGAAATGCCTTATTTGCCAGATCGTATCATTAACTCAGATATCATAAATTATAAGGACAACAGTTTTTTTATATATCAGTATCAAAAGAAGAACATTGTTTATTGTATGGCAGCCAATTTAGATCCATTTGGTAAAATTATTGGCGAGCCCATTCAATTGGATACCACTGAAATAAGCTTTTTTGCAAGCAACAAAATTTATAACCTCATAACCAGTGAGGATAAACAATCAATAGCTATTTATAAAATTAACTCTAAAAATCAGACTAATCTATTACTTACAACAAGTGTTTTCAATGCGGATCTCCAACCAATTGCACATAAAACATGGCATATACCCATGTTGGAATATAATGATTTTTTAGCGAGGTTTGATTTAGATAATAAAGGGCAGATGGTTATACTAAAAGCAAATGGTAATTCACAAAACGAAAGCATTAAACAAATCTCACTGATTACCGCAGACCCCATGCAAGATTCGCTTTTCATCACAGAAATAAACATCAATGATGTATTTCTGGATGATATACATATAAAAGTGGATAATGTAAATAATAACTATATTATTTCATCATTTTTTAGTCGACAAAAAAGAGGTTATCTAGATGGAATATTTTGTGCTATTTGGAGTAGAAATGAAACTAAGTTGATGAATGTTACCATAACCCCTTTCAGTCAAGATTTGCGTGAAAATGCTAGAAGCGAAGGCAGTACAAAGACTGCGTTTAATGATTACTATATACAGGATATCATCATGAGAAAAAATGGGGGATATGCCATTATAGCCGAATCTGTTTATTCAAATAATAGAAATACCAGCCCTTATAACCGCTGGGACAATATGAATGGATATTCCTCCTGGACTTCCAGCGATGTTTTTTTAATAACCAATGGATATAGAGGATATTATCCCTGGTGGGGAACAAACCCTGCGCTGATGCAAAGTACCCGTTATTTTGCAGATAATATTGCTGTATTATCATTTGATTCATTAGCAACTATGACATGGGGTAATATTGTACATAAAAGTCAGTATGATGATGGTACAGACAATGCCATTGGTTTTGGAATCTATAAAACCAATTCCAATATTCAATTTTTGTACAATGAGTTTGAAAGACGAAATCAGCTGCTAAGTCTTCAAACAGTAGATACACAAGGATCTGTAGAAAAAATGCCAACACTCAGAAACCTTGATAAAGGTTATGTTTTTATGCCAAGATATGCAAAACAAACTGGTGCTAAAGAATTAATTATACCTTGTATGTATAGAAATTTCATTTGTTTTGCACGAATTGTATTTTAAAAAATTAATTCGTGGTATCAATTTTTCGGGAAAAATCTATCTTCTCGTTTCTTTTATTAATCATAGTTGCTGGTGTATTATATGCACCAGTTATAAATAAAGCTCCACATTTAATCGTCCTTCATACAGATGGTTTTATTTTTTATCTGTTGAATGGGCTTGCCGAATTGCCTTCAGATTTTGCCATTTTTAGTTTTTTATTTCTAAAATTGTTGACCGCATTGTTCATCAATTATATTGTTTCGGACATAAAATTATTCTCCAAAACTGCATTTATTCCGGCACTCTCTTTTCTTTTATTAAGTGCTATATTGCCGAGTTGGATGCAACTTAGCCCGGCATTTTATGCATGTATTTTATTATCATTGATTTATTATTCATCCGTCCGATTATACAATGCTTTAAAGCCTCAATCCGCTATTTATAATCTGGGGCTGATTACTGGCAGTAGCATATTGCTTTACTATCCTATGCTACCCACCATACTAGTAGCATTCTATGCACTTTCTGTAACCAGACCATTTAAAATGTCAGAATGGTTTTTATTGTTGATGGGCTTATTAACTCCACTTTACTTCTTATTGGGTTATCTTTTTTTAACGGATCAGTTGGCATTGGTTCATAATTGGTACACCATTTTTACAATTGCCCCTGTATTGGATAAGGAGATTCAGACAACAGCCATTGGGCTTTCAGTAGCTGCCATATTCATAGTTTATGGCCTCATTCTGGCAGAGCAAACAAGTGCACAGTATAGCATTCTTTCCCGCAAAGCAAAAGCAATTCTCTATATTAGTTTTCTTGCTTTTATGCCAGTTGTTTTTTTTATCAAGGATAGTTATCCTCATGCTATTCTTTTGCTCACAGTGCCAGGATCAATTTTGCTTTCTTATTGCTTTTTGCAAATAAAAAACAGGTATATCACTGCGTTAATATTTTGGATATTGGTTGGTTTAACAATCTATATTCATTGGGGCTTTGGTAAATAAAAAAGAGGCAATTATCTTCGTGCCTCAATTTGATATCATGAAGTTTGGTATAGTAGTATTTCCAGGTAGTAACTGTGATCGTGATATGCAGGATGCACTACAGTATGATCTGCAAAGAGAAGTCACTATGCTATGGCATAAGGACACAGCATTACCGGGCTTCTCTACTGACGATTGCATTGTACTGCCCGGTGGTTTTTCTTATGGCGACTATTTAAGATGCGGTGCAATTGCAAGATTTAGCCCCATGATGCAATCAGTCATTGAATTTGCATATGCCGGAGGCAAAGTGTTGGGCGTATGTAATGGATTCCAGATTCTTTGCGAAAGTGGTTTGCTGCCGGGTGTTTTATTACCAAACGGCCACCAGCAGTTTGCCTGTAAAAATGTTTTTTTAGTAAATAAAAATGATCAATCTATTTTCAAAATACCCATTGCACATGGAGATGGCAGGTATTTTGCAAATGATGAGGTATTGTCAACATTGGATCAAAATAATCAAATACTTTTTCATTATTGCAATCCATCCGGTCAGATAGATGCAGCATCTAATCCGAATGGATCTACTAACAATATTGCAGGTATATGCAATGAGCAGCGAAATGTTTTTGGTATGATGCCCCATCCGGAGCGTGCTACCAATAGTTTGCTCGGAAATATGGATGGATTAAAAGTATTTGAGTTACTTGGATTAAATTAAAATGGCACCATTTAAAAAATTAAAATAAAGAATGCACACATGAAACAGATCATCACAATTTTTGCCCTTTTTATTGGGCTATCTTGCACACAGGCGCAAGTTGAAAATCCTGTAAAATGGACTTTTTCTACAGTGAAAAAAGCTGATAAAAAATATCAACTAATAGCCACTGCCACTATTGAAGGTGAATGGCACCTCTATTCGCAAAGCACTCCGGATGGTGGTCCCATCCCAACTTCATTTAGTTTTAATAAAAACCCATTGGCCACATTGGTAGGAAAGCCAATTGAAACCGGTAAACTCATCACAAAGCACGAAAAAGTTTTTGGAGTTGATGTAAAGTATTACAACAATAAAGTTGTCTTTACACAGGACATTGCTTTGAAATCAAATGTTAAAACAAATGTGAGTGGGGAAATTGAATTTATGGTTTGTAATGATGAGCGTTGTCTCCCACCAAAAACCATCAGTTTTGATTTCAAAATTCAATAACCCAAAACCCCTATATCATGTTGAATAAAATTTTCAAGCTACTTTTTAGTAGCTTTTTCTTGTTTTTTGTTCATGCAGTACATAGCCAAAATACTGAGGCAGATGTTCAACTGAATACTACTGCGGTAAAATCGGGTGATAGCATTGTTTTCAATATAAAAATATCCCTCAAACCCGGCTTAAAATTGTTTTCATTTAATAAAATAAATGATGAAGATGCATTTGTTTCGGAAATTATATTTGATACCAACGAAATTGCTGACTATAAACTCAACTATATTGAATCTCAAAATCTGCAAACCATTTCAGATACAGCGTTAGGTGCTATACATTTTTTTACGGACAGTGCCCAAATAAGTTTTTCAATGCCTGCGGAAAAAGTCAAAGGAAAATTAGTACAGGGCACCCTGAATTGGCTTGGCATGCTTACCGATGCATTTCCAAGTGGCACCGTTTCTTTTCAAGCAGATTTAAGCACTGTTTCTGCTGTTGAAAAAAATGTATCGAGCTTGAATGGCATTAACGATGACGCTTCACTTTGGAGTATTTTTCTTCAAGCATTTATCATTGGTTTGGGAGCCTTGCTTACACCTTGTGTATATGCCATGCTACCCGTTACGGTAAGCTTTTTTCTTAAGCGCAGCAAAACAAAAAAAGAAAGTGTACGCAATGCAATATATTATTCATCCAGCATAATCGGAATTTTTACACTAATCGGATTTTTAATAACCGTTTTATTTGGACAGGGTGCTTTAAATGCATTCTCGAGTAGTGCAGGTTTTAATATTTTTGTATTCCTCATGTTCATGATTTTTGGTATCAGCTTTTTGGGAGCTTTTGAAATATCACTCCCATCTTCATGGAGTACAAAAATGGATTCCAAGGCTGGCCTTGGTAGTTTTGCGGGTATCTTTTTTATGGCAGCTACATTAGTGATTGTATCTTTTTCTTGTACGCTTCCTTTTATAGGTGCACTTACCGTGCTCATCTCCAAAGGAGAAACCATAACTCCGCTTATTGGCTTTTTTGGTTTTTCACTGGCGCTTGCATTACCATTTACTGTAATGGCATTATTTCCCGGTCTTTTGAATAAATTGGCAAAATCCGGAGGCTGGTTAAATACGCTTAAAGTTACTTTTGGATTTATTGAAATTGCACTTGCTTTTAAGTTTTTGAGTAGTGCAGATTTAGCTTACCATTGGGGTTTATTAAACAGAGATGTTTACTTAAGTATTTGGATTGGTGTATTTGGCACATTATCATTATATCTCTTTGGAAAGATTCGATTTCATCATGATGATGAATTATCAAAAAATGATTACGAAGTACCCTATTTGGCTGTGCCAAGATTCTTTGCGGGGTTATCAGCTCTTTCTTTTACCATTTATCTGATACCGGGTTTATGGGGAGCTCCATTAAATGCGCTCAGTGCATGGCTACCTGAAATGAAAACACAAGAATTCAATTTATATAAACTGCAGTCTGGCCCTTCATCATCAATATCTGTTGAAAATAAGAATACCATTGCACCTGTAAAATACACTGATATTTTAGAGAGTGAATTACCCGGAGTAACTGCATTTTTTGATTTCGAAGAAGGTATGGCAGCTGCAAAGCAACTTCATAAACCAGTAATGATAGACTTTACAGGTCATGCATGTGCCAACTGTAGAAAAATGGAAAGAGAGGTATTGAGTAACAGTAGTGTGATGCAGAGACTGCAAAATGATTATGTAGTTATATCACTATATGTAGATGATAAAACCAAACTGCCAGAAAATGAGTGGACAAAATCCGCTGTTGATAATACCCAAATTGATCAAATGGGAGAGAAAAATTTAGACTTTGAAATTAATTTGACTCAATCGAATGCTCAACCTTTGTATGTGTTCTTATCCCCAGAGGGAAAACTTATCAAGAATGCAGGTGGGTATAATCCGGATGTAGACCGTTTTATCAAAATTTTAGATGAAGTAAAGAAGCCATGAGCCTGAAAGTAAGAAAGATTGAAAGAGAGGATTGCACAAGAATAATTGAGCTTGTAAAAGAGTTAGCACATTACGAAAAGGCCGCGGAACAGGTTACTGTAAGCCAGCAACACTTTGAGGAAAGTGGGTTTGGCGATAAACCGGTGTGGTGGGGCTTTGTGGTTACAGATGCTACCTTGTTTGGAGAAAACATTATTGGTTTTGCCATTTATTATATTCGGTTTAGCACCTGGAAAGGGCAACGCATGTATTTGGAAGATATTGTTATAACAGAAGCCGCACGGGGCAAAGGTGCAGGTAAACTTCTGATGGATGCTTTGATACTTGAAGCAAAAGAAAAACATTTTACAGGTATGGTATGGCAAGTGCTCAACTGGAATGAACCTGCAATCAATTTTTATAAAAAATATTATGACGCTGCGCTTGATGATGAATGGATAAATTGCTCACTTGAGTTATAGTGTTTATGATAGCTGTCAGTCAAAATGAATATTAATTAGAAGACTTATCCATCGTTCTTGTAAATTTGCAAATTTTTTTGCTATTTGTACCACCGGAACTATATTATGATGTATATAAATTCTGTATCTGCATTTCTCCCAAAATTTATTGCAGATAATAAATATTTTGAAAAAACCGCTGGCGTTAGTAGCGATTGGATTATTAACCGTACTGGTATTCATGAAAGAAGAAAATGTGGACCCGGAGAGAATACCAATACAATGGCATGGGAATCTACAAAAAAATTACTGACACAGCTACCAAAGAACCACCAATTTGATATGATCATTGGTGCTACATACACCCCGCATGATACGATAGTTACCTTGGCTCACTACGTACAAAATAAACTATCAATACCAAATATTCCTGTTGTAAGTATTTCTACCGCTTGCAGTAGTATTTTGAATGCTTTTGAAATAGCAATGGGTTATTTTGCTATGGGCAGAGCAGAAAAAGTACTGATAGTAGCAAGTGATCAAAACTCTGCATACTATGATGAAAAGGATAAATTAGGTGGGCTCTTATGGGGAGATGGTTCTGTTGCATTTGCGGTATCCAAAACAAAGCTCTATGAAAAAGATCTTGAAGTAACCTATCTAAAAACTGGAGGAATTGCCAATGTTTCTCAAGCTGTAAAAGCCATAAATCTACGGCCAGCTACCAGAGAATTACAAATGAATGCTGGGAAGGATATTTTTATGCAAGCATGTTCTTATATGAAACTTGCGAGTTTAGAAGCACTGGACATTTGTGGGCTTACAGTTTCAGATATTGATTATTTTATTCCTCACCAAGCTAACTTAAGAATAAGTCTTTATGTACAACAAGAATTGCAGCTCCCAAAAGAAAAATTAGTGTCCAATATCGAATACTATGGCAATACTGGCTGCTGCGGATTCGGCATTGGCTTAGCTGAAAAATATCCCGATTTAAAAAAAGGGGAGAACGTGTTGGCTACAGTGTTTGGTGGTGGTTATTCTTACGGTGCAATGATGATAAAAGTATAGCAACACAAAAGCTATAATTAGTACCTATTATCTGCTTAATTTTCTTGAATTGGATTTGTGAGAGACAAGCATAGAGCCTCTTTCCAATAATAGCCACATCTATTCTACTTTAAAGGTTTGAATCAAGATTTTTGAGTGGAACTTAGATTTATTGCATATTTAAAAGCAAAATCTGAGTTTTATTATACAGAATAAAAGTGCGCTTTCACCGAAAATAAACAAGCTGATTGGGAAGGCTATATAGCTTTGCAGCATGCATGAAATTAAAAATACACCTGCCTTAGAAACAATAGGGTTGAGTTATAAATATCCTGGCGGTACTGAAATTCTCAATGACATCAATTTGCTTGTGCCAGAAGGTTCTATCTATGGTTTTCTTGGGCCAAATGGTGCAGGCAAAACCACTACACTTAAATTAGTACTTGGACTCTTAAAAGGTCATAGCGGCGAGATAAAAATATTTGGTGAGTCAATGCCCAAATCTAGGATGCACATTCTACAAAAAACGGGTTCACTCATAGAAACACCCTCATTGTACGGACACCTTACTGCTATGGAAAACTTACAAGCCCTTCAGCATATTTATCGATGCAATGCAAGCAGAATGAAGCAAGTACTTAAACTGACAGGAATAGCAAATACGGGCAATAAAAAAGTTGGCAAGTTTTCACTTGGAATGAAACAAAGACTTTCCATAGCCATGACACTGCTTCATTCTCCCAAATTACTCATTTTAGATGAGCCGGTAAATGGCTTAGATCCAAATGGGATATTAGAAGTAAGAGAACTTTTACAACAGCTAAATAAAACAGAAGGAATAACGATAATCATCTCCAGTCATTTACTTGCAGAAATTGAAAAATTAGTCTCCGATATAGCCATAATTCACAAAGGAAGATTACAATTTCAAGGCACACTGCTTAAACTGTTGCAGAAAAAACAGGAAACATCTGCTGTCATGATTCGCACAGGAGATAATGCATCAACAATCAATCATTTAACAGCACTGCAATACATGGCAAAGTCAAGCCACAATCATATCCTTCTACCGGGACTGCCAGATCATGAGGTGTCAAATATTATTCAATGGTTAGTATCAAAGAATGTTGAAGTGTATGAAGTAACACCACAACAGAATGACCTTGAAAATATTTTTATGAATATGCTTCATGAAGTTTCAACATCTACCAACCAATAAACCTAAAAATCATGAATAGCTTTATCCATAATTTTCAAAGTGAATGGCTTCGCAAAAAGAAGAGCTTAGCTGCGTGGTTAGTGATAACTGGAGGCGTTTTTATACCGCTCATATCCACCATTGCAGCATTTGTATATCCTGATGAAACCATAGGTAAATATGATTCAAAATTGTTTTGGGAATTATTGTATAACAGCAATATGCAGTTGATGGCTTTTTTCTTGATGCCAATGGGAGCCATATTGACCACGAGTCTTATTACTCAATTAGAACATAAAAATAATACTTGGAAACTGCTGCACACTTTACCTATTTCATATATCAATCTCTTTTTTACAAAGCTGGTATTGGTACTCATTATGCTGATTCAATTTTTCATAATATTGAATATTTGCATTTGGATTTCTGGCACTTTACCTTGCTTAATGATACCATCTCTTCAATATCCAACAGTACAATTTCCATGGAATTATTATTTGTCTAATAGTATTGAATATTTTATAGGTCTGCTGCCAGTAATAGCTTTGCAATATGTGCTGGGCATAATGTTCAAAAATTTTCTTGTACCATTTGGGGTTGGCATGTCTTTGTTTGTGTCAGGCTTGTTTGCTTTAAAATGGAAATATGCTTATACCCTGCCATACAACTTTACACCGCTGCATCATTTTCAGCATACCGGTTCAGTCATTAAAACTCCATTGCCACTGTACAGTATTGCATTGATTTGGTTTGGTTGTATTACACTCATAGGTTTTCTGTTATACTTCAACAAGAAAGATAAGTCGTAAATGAGAAAATCATTGCAAATAGCCATACATATCAGCTACTGGCTACTCTACTTGTTGCTCTATATTCTGATGTTGTTACCTATTTGGTTATTTAGTTTTGAAAATGCATCAGAACAGTACTTTAAAAATTTTATTTCTTTCTTATTTCTGTCTCCCTTTTGGATATTGGCTTTTTGGCCAGCCTTTCTCAATTTTTATTTCTGCTATACATATCTTTTTGAAAAATATTTTATTCCAAAGAGATATGGTCTATTGTTTGTTTTATTGTTGATGGCTTGTATAGGCTCATCAGCAATGGGTCACTTATTATTATACCTGCTTCCCAATACAAAAATTTCTATCAGCTCAAACCCAGAAGGTCTAACAGCAACATATATTTTAATGATTGTAATTGCAGCCATTCATGGCATCATTGCACTAATCATTCGGGGATTTTTTCAATATTATACTGAGAATAAACTTCGTGAAATATTAAAACAAAAACAATTTGAAACAGAGCTTGCATTGCTAAAGCACCAACTCGACCCTCACTTTCTTTTTAATACACTCAACAATATTGATATACTAATTTCTAAAGATCATATACTAGCGTCAACCTATCTTAACAAGCTTTCTTCTTTGCTTAGATTTATGTTGTACGAAACAAAGGCTGATTTCATAGCATTACACAAAGAAATGGCTTGCATTACCGCCTATATAGAACTACAGAAATTACGCTATGCCAATAAAGATTTTATTCAATATGAAATTGACAGCCCAATAGAGACTTATAGCAATGCTTCAATACCACCTATGCTGCTAATTCCTTTTATAGAAAATGCCTTTAAACATACAGGCATTTCAAAAAAAAATAATTGCATTCAAATTAAGGTAACTATTAGGAATGAGCATCTCTATTTTGATTGCATAAATGAGAAATCAAAACAATCTGTTGAGGAAACATTTGTGGGTATTGGATTAGATCTTTCCAAAAAAAGACTACAACTATTGTATGAAGATAATCATACAATTACTATAACACAAAACAATAATTACTATCAAGTAAATTTATCTTTACCACTTTATGGCAATAACCTGCATCATCATTGAGGACGAACCATTAGCACAGGAGCGAATGCGACAATATGTGTCTGCATGTAATCTCCTGCAATTATTGGGAATATTTGATAATGTATCAGATGCAAAAGCCTATTTATCGAAACACCAAGTACAGCTTAGTTTTACAGATATTCATCTTGGTAGTGATTCCGGTCTCCAGCTTATTGAAGTATTACAAAAATCTACCCACTACATAGTCACTACTGCATTTGCAGATTATGCAATAAAAAGTTATGACTTGCAAGTAGTAGATTATCTTTTAAAACCGTTTACACATGAAAGGTTTTTACAAGCTGTATTAAAAGCTGAAAAGCAAATTAAAGAGAGTGAATATTCGAATGATTACATTTTTGTAAAATCTGGTACATGCACAGAAAAAATAATGCTCAATGAAATTCTTTACATAGAAGGTAGTGGTGATTATAGAAAAATTGTATTGCTACGCAAAACGCTACTAAGTCTTACAACATTTACAGAATGGGAAAATCAACTCCCATCCTATTTATTTGCCAGAGTGCATAAATCATTTATAATTAATATACAACAAATTTCTTTCATCAAAAAAGATGTAATCGATGTCATGAATAAGAAAATTCCAATATCAGAAACCTATAAAAAAATGTTTTATCATATCATTAAAATAAATAATGATTGTATAAAAATAAAATAAAAATATATGCTTACGAACGTCCATCCCAAACTTCCTATGAGAAGTAAAAAAGCAACTTTAGCGTTTTATATCCAATTAGGCTTTGCAGAATGGGGCAATCCAGATTATGCATTCTACCTCATGATTCAAAAAAATGCAGTACAAATACATTTTTTTGAACATAAATCACTCAATCCAAAAGAAAACTATGGTCAAGCATATATCCGTACCAACGATATTGAATCTTGGTATGCATTTGTGATAAAACAAAATATTGCCATTCATCCATCAGGGCATTTAAGTATGAAACCTTGGGGTATAAAAGAGTTTTCCATATTAGATCCTGACTATAACTTGATCACTTTCGGCGAAGCTGTAGAAGATTAATTTATAATGGATTCTATAATAGTTTTCTATCAGATAATCCGGCCTATATGAAGAAAATAGTAACAATTTTTTAGATTATATAAATCTTGTTGCTACAAGAAATTACAACAACTCTACATTACAATCAAACAAAAAACTATGCTTTGAAATATTTTAAAATGGATTATTATCTACGATTTGTTTGAGAAGACCTGTTTCGAGTAAGTAGAAAATAAAATACATAAATCCATCCTAAAAAAGCATGTAGGATGGCCCATATAACAGATTGATTTCTTTGCCAGGAAAGTACTATTGCTAAAACACTTCCAATACCAATACCGCCGGATGTCCAATTTTGCATACAAATTGTATTTATAATAAAAAACTGAATTTAAAATTCAAAATATGTAAGGAATGATAAAAGCTGGGATTCCAAAATGTTATTGTAAACATAAAAAAGATATAGCAGGTAAGGCGTTTTAATGAGAAATTAATAATAAATAAGCGGATAAATACATTGAAAAGTGAAAGAAACAATTTTCACCAAATCCAACATGGGCATTAAAATTTCGGACACGGTATTCCTTTTCCTCCAATAGAGTTATGAGTATAAACCAATGAAAGCTCCAACCCCCCTCTGCTCTGACTGGCAGTACGCAAATCAGATACATTTATATCATAAGAAAAGCCAATTCTTAAATCAGAAAATTCGAGGCCCACAAAAGGTATAACAGCATCACCAAGACGATACCATCCACCAGCATATATACTAGTAGGTGTCTCAATCTGAGTATCTCCAACACCCATTTGAAAAGCACCACCCAGTAATGTTTCGTTTGCACCGCCTTGTGTACTATACAATGCATTGAGGTGAAGTGTGCCATTTGAAGAAACTGGCAAAAATCCTCCAGCATGAAAAGTAGCACGTGCATTCAAATTATAACCAACTCCTGTCAAATTTTGCTGAGGTCTATTGATATGATAAAGACTTACTCCGGCATAAATATTGTCTCTTTCGGTAGCACTTGAGGTAAATAATAATCCTGCATTCAAATCAAAATAGTTTGCTTTTAATGGCGTACCTTGATTTACAAAAATTTCACTAGTTGTATTCGTAAACCCAAATGGTGTAAGCTGATCTTCAAACTTTAGTTCATCAGTATTAATGAGCATATTCGAATAAGTACCCTGTGCACCAAAACTTAATTGTTTAAATCCATCTTCATCCAAACCTTTATGATAAGCTGCGGATAAAGAAAAGTAGCTAAAATTTACAGCTCCCGCAGCACTTTTATCGGTATAAGCCATTAAGCCCAAACCAGCCAGATCATTTTCTGGAAGAGTATTTTTAAAAATTTGAAAATCAACAGAAGCAGTAGCAGTTTGAAATGCCCTATTAATAGTTGGCCATTGATTACGATAATTTGCTGCTGCCCTAAAGTCTCCATTAAACTTCCCTGTCATTGCAGGATTTAGCGTCATGGGTGATGAAAAGAATTGGGAAAAATGTGGATCCTGTGCAAATGTGATTTGACATATAAAAATTCCAAAAAAAAACAACTTAAAGCGCTTTATCATACGGGGGGCTTTTATAGATATAGTGACAATAATTTCTGTTAAAACGATGCAATATAAGGATAAATTAGTTTTGCTTCTTAGTACCAAATGCCAAATCGCCTGCATCGCCCAAACCGGGTACTATATAACCCTTTGCAGTAAGTTCTTCATCAATATCTCCACACCAAAAATGAATATCATCACCACATTCTCTAATGATATACTCAATGCCCTCAGGACAAGCAATTGCACATACCACATGTATTTGAGTTGGGGTGCCTAAATTTTTTAGGGATTCAATGGTGGTTACTAAGCTTGCACCTGTTGCAATCATAGGGTCACAGAGAATAAGGGTGCGATTAGCAACCGAAGGGCAACTGATATACTCTAACTTTATTTCAAAGCTCCCATCTCTATGATGCTTTCTATAGGCAGAAATAAAACCATTATCTGCTTGATCAAAATAATTAAGCATCCCTTGATGCAATGGTATGCCAGCTCTTAAAATAGTAGCCAATATAGGTTGACTAACTAATATCTTGCTGCTATGAATACCCAATGGCGTTTGTATGTCCTGCTCCTTCCAATCCAATGTTTTACTGATTTCATAAGCAGCCACCTCACCTATTCTTTCTAAGTTTCTTCGGAAACGCATACGGTCTGTTTGGATGCCCGTATGCCTCAACTCGCTTATCCAATTGCTCACTAAGCTATGCTGCTCACTAAGATTTATTAGCATTGTTTTCAATTATTTTTAGAAAGCAAATTTAATTTTAAAAAATCTTATTTGGATAATATATTTATAGATAAATCAATTAAAAAAATCGCAATTTGATGCATTACACATACACTGGTTTTATAAATGCATCCCCATTCATTTACACACTCCTACCAGTCAGCCACAGTCTTTCTCAATGCCACCAATTGTGTAAGCAGAATTTCCAATTTATCCAAAGGAAGCATATTGGCTCCATCACTCAGTGCTTTGGCGGGTTGCGGATGAGTTTCTATAAAAATACCATCCGCTCCGGTAGCAATAGCTGCTCTGGCAATAGTAGATATTAAAGCAGGATTGCCCCCCGTTACGCCAGATGTTTGATTGGGTTGTTGCAAGCTATGGGTGCAATCCATTATTACAGGCACACCAGTTGCTTTCATCCAAGTAATGTTTCTATAATCTACCACCATATCCTGATAACCAAATGTATTGCCACGGTCTGTCAGCATTACTTTTTCATTGCCAGTTTCAACTATTTTTTCAACTGCAAATTTCATGGAAGGACCGCTTAAAAATTGTCCTTTTTTTACATTCACAATTTTGCCCGTTGCAGCTGCTGCTTGCAGCAAATCTGTTTGTCTACATAAGAATGCAGGTATCTGAAGCACATCTACATATTGCGCAGCCACAGCTGCCTCAGCCGCACTATGTATATCCGTAGTTACAGGAAGTTTTAATTTTTCACCAGCTGCTTTTAGTATAGCCAATGCTTTTTCATCCCCCAAGCCTGTAAAGGAATGAGCACTTGTACGGTTTGCTTTTCTGTATGACGCTTTAAGGATGTATGGAATAGCCAGTCTCTCACAAATTGATTGTACATGTGCTCCTATTTCAGCCACAATTTTTTCATCTTCAACCACACATGGACCTGCTATCAAAAAGAAGCTTGAAGGATCATAAGTTTGGCCTTTAAAAATATCTTCCAGAAATTTATTCATGCAGCAAAAATAATGTGTCATACATTTCATTGTGGCATTTGGAATTTTTAGAACATTATTATGCCCTACGGGCAATGACTAAAATTTGATTCATTTCATTAGTATCATTATTGTGTTTGCACCAATTTTTTTATGTGAAAAAGAACATATTTCAAATAATCCAACATTTTCACAAAAACGCTCTAATATTGGACTTCTAAAAAATAGTTATGATTCGCATTGCCATGTTAGGTTCCGGATTTATTGGACGCTTTTATGCAGATAGCATTCAGGGATATAGAAACAAGGACAAGATTGTGAGCATCTGCTCTAATAGTATAGAAAATGCCCAAAAATTTGCTGCTCAATATAATGTACCGCATACTACTACATCAATGGAAGAAAGCATTGCACATCCCGATGTGGATATGGTTTGTATAGCACTCCCAAACTATCTCCATGAAGCTGCAGTAATGCTATGTTGCAAATATAAAAAAGCAGTCATCACCACAAAGCCACTTGGCAGAAATGGTGCAGAAGCATTGCGTATGTTACATGAGGTGGAAGCGGCAGGTATATTCAATGGCTACCTTGAAGACTTAGTTTATACGCCAAAGTTTTTAAAAGCAAAGTCCACCATATCATCTGGTGCGTTAGGAAAAATTATTTGGGCAAAAAGCAGGGAAGCACATCCCGGCCCACACAGCAATTGGTTTTGGGATAAAGAAAAAGCAGGTGGTGGTTGTATGCTTGATTTGGCCTGTCATTGTATTGAAATCAGTAGGGGATATATCGGAAAAAATATTAGACCAGTGGAAGTAATGTGCTGGGCCGATACACAGGTAAAACCTATTGATGCAGAAGACCATGCCATTGGTTTGGTAAAATATGAAAATGGGGCTATAGGCCAATTTGAAGCCAGTTGGACTTTTAGAGGTGGATTAGATCTTAGGGATGAAATAATGGGCAGCGAGGGTACCATTTTCATCAATGGATTTCTCCGAACAGGTATGGATATTTTTACAAGTAGCAAAGAAGATAAGTATGTTGCTGAAAAAGCAGAAACGAATAGTGGTTGGCTTTTCCCTGTTGGAGATGAGCTCAATGAGTTAGGTTATAATCACATGTTTATGGATATGTTTAATGCTTATGATACCGGTACAAATCCTGCTGAAAATTTTTATGATGGATATATTATAAATGCAATTATTGATGCAGCATATCAAAGTGTAGATTCAAAAAAATGGGAACCAATAATATTGAAGGAATGGCGAGGGCAGTCGGAAGCAAATCAGAAATCATCTCACATATCTTACGATCAAGACTTTTTTTTAGTAAAAGAAGAACTAACACATTATGGTGCTAAAAAACTGATTTTAAAAAATAAAAAAACAGGTGAAATAATTGAAAAAATATTGGAGTAACCAATATTCAAATATTTTAGTAAGAATCAAAACAACAATCAGATATCATCCTTGATGCTATTCTGTATATTTAAAAAAGACTACATTTTTCTAACATTAGTAAGACAATAACTTATTAATCGTACATATTGTTATCCCATGATTTGTTTGTACTTATTTATAGAATTGTAAAACTTTTTTTACACGAGTGTCTGTAGCGATCTTTTGTTATCAGCAAAAATGACCTGCAAAAAAAATATTTCTGCCCAAAAGTCCTTTTCATGCTTCCTATACATGCCAAATTGAATACAAATGCAAGGTGGTTCATTTTTCGGTTATAGTACATGGCTGGCAATCATTTTATCCGGAAAAATGGTTTTCAGCAAATCAAATCAGCATTACAACAAATGCTATTATTTACAATTAAAAAAGAAAACATGTACTACAATGAGTCATGGGCCACAAAAGGCAAATCGCAAGGCAATGCCGCAAAGGCATGGCTAGCACGCAGCGCACAACGTGCATCCGTAAATATTTACAAAACGGAAAACAGTTATGAAATGTTAGTATTTGCACCTGGTAGAGTAAAGGAACATTTCAAATTAGAAGTAAAAGGTAAAGAATTGGTTGTTTCTTACACCCCACCAGAAGGCTTTCCCCGACCTGACTGGGTGCGCAGGGAATACAGTCGTGGTGGATTTGAACGCAGCTTTGTCTTAGACAATACAATACGTTCAGAAGCAATATCTGCAAAATATGTGGATGGTGTACTGCATATAAGCCTACCCGTTTTGGAGGATTCGGTTCAAAAGAAAACAGATATAGTTATTCAGTAAAAAAACGAATAAAGTGCGGACAATGTCCGCACTTTTACATACAAAATTGACCTACATACCGATCAGATGCAATGCAACTGATGCTTCATATAAACAAGAAGGAATCAGCCGTTCCAAAACAATTTTCTGCTTACATGCAGTTTATCTGTAAAACTCCCTTACTTTTGCGGCCCTCGATTGGAGGAGAATTAAAAGAAGAAAATAATATCAAATGCCTTATTTAACTAAAGAAGGAAGAGAAACAATTTTTGCCACACATGGTGGAAGTGCCACAAACACAGGCTCTATTGAAGGTCAAATAGCACAACTTACTACACGTATTTCAGCTATTTCATCACACTTGCAGGCTAACAAAAAAGATCATTCCACACGCACAGGTTTAATCAAAATGGTAGGCCAACGTAAACGCTTACTCAACTATTTAAGCAAGCATAACCTACAATCTTATAGGTCTCTTATTGCTGCACTGGGTATCAGGAAATAGTTATACAAATGAATAAATTTTGTTTTCCCAACTGTCATTTTATTTGCGGTTGGGAAAATTTTTTTTAATAATGTTCTCACGGTTGCTGTTCCAATTTTAGAAATTCCCGGTTTTACTATCACATTTTCCGGTGTCTGCAAAACAGATATGCACCTGTCAGGATTCAAATCAAATTATCAATTTTATGTTATCACAACCTACGCAGGTATCATTTAACCTTCCTTCCGGTCAGGAAGTAATTATAGAAACTGGTCGATTAGCCAGACAAGCTGATGGCGCTGTTACCGTACGCCAAGGCAATTGTATTCTTTTGGCCACAGTTTGTGCTGGCAAAGAACCAAAAGCCGGTCAATCATTTTTTCCTCTATCTGTAGATTATCAAGAGAAATTTGCATCAGCTGGTCGCATACCCGGGTCATTCTTTAAAAGAGAAGCACGCCTTAACGATTACGAAATTCTTACATCAAGATTGATAGATAGAGCACTTCGCCCATTATTTCCAGAAGATTACTTCTGCGATGTACAAGTTTTGCTCAGTTTAGTATCCAGCGATAAAAATGTTTTGCCGGATTCATTAGCATGTCTTGCTGCCAGTGCAGCATTAGCTGTGTCTGATATTCCTATCAAAGAAATTATTTCGGAAGTAAGAATAGGAAGAGTTGCAGGAGAATTTGTTATAAACCCTTCACCAGAGCAAATGAAATCTGTAGATATGGATTTTATGATTGCTGCTACTGAGAAAAACTTAGTAATGGTAGAAGGTGAAAGTAAAGAGTGTAGTGAAGCTGACCTTGTAAAAGCACTTGAGATTGCTCATACTTCCATTCAAGTGCAGATTGAAGCACAAAAAGCTTTGAGGGAAAAAGTGGGCATTACAACAAAAAGAGATTATACAAAACCCTATCGTAACGAAGCCCTCAATGAAAAAATCATTGCCCTTGCAAAAGAAAAAATGATGGCCATTGCCAGAGGAACTACAGCAAAGCAAGAACGCTCTAATGCTTTTTCAAAACTAAATGAAGAAGTAGTGGCAGCACTTGGTGAATTGCCGGATGAGGATAAACCATTGGTGGGTTATTATACTGGCGAACTACAATATTACGTAGTAAGAGATATGATTCTAGATGATAAGGTACGCTTAGATGGTCGTTCTCATGATGTGGTTCGTCCATTGAATATGGAAGCCGATGTACTACCAACGCCACATGGTTCTGCGCTATTTACACGTGGTGAAACACAGTCCCTTACATCAGTAACTTTTGGCACTCCTTTAGATGAATTACTTCAGGAAACGGCTGCCGAAAGCAAGTACAGCAAGTTTTTCCTACACTATAATTTTCCTCCATTCTCCACAGGAGAAGTAAAAATGATGCGTGGCCAAAGCAGACGTGAAGTAGGTCATGGAAATTTGGCATTGCGCAGCCTAAAGCAAATGATGCCGGGTGAAGATTATGCTTATACTGTAAGGGTTGTAAGCGATATTTTAGAAAGCAATGGATCTTCTTCAATGGCTACAGTTTGTGCAGGTTCTATTGCACTGATGGATGCAGGTGTACCATTGAAAAAACATGTGAGTGGCGTGGCCATGGGTCTCATAACCCGTACTACTGACAATAAACATGCTATCCTCACAGATATACTTGGAGACGAAGATCATTTGGGTGATATGGATTTTAAAGTAACCGGTACAAGAGATGGCATTTGTGGTGTACAGATGGATATCAAAATTGATGGCCTTAGCATGGATTTAATGCGTCAAGCATTAGAGCAGGCACGCAATGGAAGGTTGCATATTTTGGAATCTATGTATGCTGCCATTGAGAAACCTCGTGATGATGTAAAACCACATGCACCACGCATGGTTAAATTTAAAATCGATAAAGAATTTATTGGAGCTGTTATAGGACCAGGCGGTAAAGTAATACAGGAAATGCAAAAAGAAACTGGTACAACTATCACAATAGAAGAGGTAGGCAACTTTGGTGAAGTAAGCATTTTCTCTTCTGAAAAAGATGGGTTAGACAGGGCTTATGCAAAAATTCAAGGTATTGTGGCTGTGCCAGAAGTAGGCGAAGTATATGAAGCAAAAGTAAAAACCATACAACCTTATGGTGCATTTGTAGAATTCTTACCTAAGAAAGAAGGTTTACTCCATATCAGTGAAGTTAGTTGGAAACGATTAGAGAATCTCGATGGGGTATTAGCTGAAGGCGATATGATTAAAGTGAAATTACTTGCGGTAGATCAAAAAACCGGCAAATACAAATTGAGCCGAAAAGCATTAATGCCAAAGCCTGAACAGAAACCAAGAGATACTCAAGAAGATAATAATTAATTAAATCAAAATGTACAAACCTCCCGATGATGGGAGGTTTTTTTAGCAAATGAATTATTTAAAGATTTCTTTACACACAAGAGGAGAAGCATCTGAAACTTGGATGGCTAAGCTACTTGATCTGGGGTTTGAATCCTTTGAAGAAGAAGCAAATGTATTGCATGCGTACATCCCTCAATTGGAATTTAGCCTTACAGGATTTGAGGAGGCTTTAAGGGAAAATCCGACAACATTTACAACTGAAATTATCTATCCAAAAAATTGGAATAGCATCTGGGAAAGCAATTTTGAACCTATTGTTGTAGCAGATAAAGTATCCGTAAGGGCATCTTTTCATCCTAAAAAGAATGACTTTAAATATGACCTAATCATTACCCCAAAAATGAGTTTTGGTACTGGTCATCATGCCACTACTTGGCTCATGATAAAAGCTATGCTTGATATAAATTTTTCCGGAAAAACAGTTTTTGATTTTGGAACAGGTACAGGCATTTTGGCCATACTGGCTGAGCAATTGGGTGCTCAATCCGTGCATGCAATCGATATTGATAGCTGGAGTATAGAAAATGCCCTTGAAAATATGAGTATCAATAATTGTAGCCATATTGATTTAAAGCAAGGAGAAGCACCACCTCAAAATGGAGTCTTTGATATTGTATTGGCAAATATCAATAAACATATCATATTGGACAATCTTGATGCAATTGTAGCAGCCACAGCAAAAGGAGGTTTCTTGTTGCTGAGTGGTTTACTTGCAGATGATGAAAAAGATATGAAAATGGCACTACAAAATACGGGTTTAACCTTACAGAAAATTGAAGCCAGAAATAATTGGATTTGCATACTGCTGAGCAAAGATTAATAGCTTAAAGATTGCAGTTTTCAAATTTCTTATATTTGCACTCTTTCTTAAATTAAAAATGTGGTAATCCGCTAAATAATGCAGGAAATTTTACTTGTAATCGTTTCTTACCTCATAGGCTCTATTCCTACAGCCGTATGGGTAAGTAGATATTTTTTTGATATAGATATACGCGACTATGGTAGCGGCAATGCTGGTGCTACCAATACATATAGGGTTCTGGGTCCTAAGTGGGGCACAGCAGTAATGATTGTAGATGTGCTTAAAGGGCTTATTGGCACATCACTTTTTGTATTGCTACCACAGTATTTTGATGACGAATGGACCCGTACAAATTTCATGATAGGGCTTGGACTATCTGCGGTTATTGGCCATATATTTCCAATATGGGCTGGCTTTAGAGGTGGCAAAGGTGTGGCCACTTTATTCGGAATGATTCTGGCTATTCAACCCTTAGTAGCTGTGTGCTGTGTTGGTGTATTTTTATTGGTACTTTACCTTACACGATTCGTATCCTTAAGCTCCATTTTATCAGGAGTTGCATTTGCTGTATTTATACTTTTTATTTTTAATGATGAAGTTACACTGTACAGAATTTTTTCTGTGGCGGTTGCATTATTAGTTATACTTACACATCAAAAAAATATCAATAGAATATTGAATGGTACCGAAAGTAAAGTTTCGATGCTAAAAAACAGGAACAGAAAAAGATTTCGCAGAAAGGATTAACAGGATTTTCAAGTATTACATTTCAGCTGGTATAAAACTTGTTTTCAAAATAAAAAAATTATGATTATGCGTAAGTTTCTTTTAACCATATCAATTGCTACGGCAGTGCTATCTGGATGTCAGACTAACCCGTTAACAGGTAGGTCTCAATTGGCTTTGGTTCCAAAAGCCGATATAGAGAATATGGCTCAGCAGCAGTATCGTCAGTTTCTTTCTGAAAGTAGAATAGTAAGCAGTTCAGCAAGTAAAGATGCTGAAATGGTACAACGTGTTGGCAGCAGAATTGCAAAAGCCGTCCCTTCATTATATGCAGAAATGGGTGCTTCGAGTCAGTTGCCAGATTATAAATGGGAATTTAACTTAGTAGATAGTAAAGAAATAAATGCCTGGTGTATGCCTGGTGGCAAAGTAGTGGTATATACTGGCTTATTGCCTGTGGCACAAAATGAAGCTGCACTTGCAGTAGTAATGGGTCATGAAATTATGCATGCCTTAGGTGATCATGGTCGTGAAAGAATGAGTCAAGGCTTAGTACAACAATTAGGTGGTGTGGCATTAGCAGTTGCCATATCAAATAAACCCGCCGAAACACAAAATCTTTTTATGAATGCTTATGGTGTTGGTTCACAAATTGGTATCATGCTTCCATTTAGTAGAAGAGATGAATTTGAAGCAGATCATTATGGCTTATTCTTAGCAGCAATGGCAGGATATAATCCACAAGAAGCTGTTCCTTTCTGGCAAAGAATGGGCAATTTAAGTGGTGGTCAAAAGCCTCCGGAATTTTTAAGTACTCACCCATCCGATGCATCTAGAATAGCTGAAATTCAAAAACTAATGCCGCAGGCATTAAAATATTATAAACCAATTCAAAGGCAATAAAGCCCTGTAATATAGGCTGGCATTGAATTTTATTTGGTTATTTGCAAGAATATTACTTACTTTTGCAATGCCATCACATTAAAATAAATTTTACTCCGCAAATGATAATTGGAAATCTTTTGGAAAAGTTAGAATTAAAAGATGAAAAAAATCTGTTGATTCAAGGACTTCCTTCTACTATTGAAAAATGCTTTGCAAAATTGTCTTATTCTAAAAGTGTAACACCACTGTTGCGTACAAAAAAAATAGACTTTGCTTTATTGTTTGCTGTTAATCAACAACAACTCAATGCAATTTTAAAAGAGGTATTTCCTGCGGTTCATGATAGAAGCAAAATTTGGATAGCACATCCAAAAAATACAAGTAAAATCACCAGCGATTTAAGCCGACAAAACAGTTGGAGTGCATTGCATGAAAATGATATGGAGGTTTTTTCAGAATATGCTATTGACCATGTATGGAATGCTTTTATGTTTAGAAAAAGTACAGAGGAAAACCGCGAAGAAGCTCGTCAGAAAGCTATGGAAATTGCTGCGGCAGCTTTAGCACTTGAGGAAGAAGAATAAATAGATTATTGAAATATGTAGCCGCTTGAAATCAGGCGGCTTTTTTTGTGGATACACATAAAAAATCCCACATGAAGTGGGACCAATCAATTTTTTATTTTATTTATTAGTATTCATCTTCATTAAAGAGAAAATCTTCTTGACTTGGATAGTCTGGCCATATATCTTCAATGCTTTCATACATTTCTCCTTCGTCATCTAATTCCTGTAGATTTTCAACCACTTCAATTGGTGCTCCACTCCTAATGGCATAGTCAATTAATTCATCTTTTGATGCCGGCCATGGTGCATCTTCTAAGTAGCTTGCTAATTCTAAACTCCAAAACATTGTTTTAAAATTTTGCGCAAAAGTAAGTGTTGAGTTGGATTAAACAAATGGAGTTTTGCTAACTGCAATTTTTGTAATTGAATTTTACTGGAAAGCTGAGGTTTAAGTAAGTTAAACTCCTAACAACAATTCAAAAAGCACAATATTTAATCAGCCAAATATTAAGTTCAATCACTTGTCTTTATTGTCGTTCAACATTTCATGAAAAATACTATTGCAAAATCTATATTAATTTTTTTCACAAAGGAAAATCGAATATTCTGTTAGAAGTTCTACTCCAAACAAATAAGTTTGCCAAAGTTTATAACATTATGCTTACAGCAAAAGGAATTCAAAAAAAATATGGTTCTGTTGAAGTGCTCAAAGGAGTTGACCTAAACATATTGGATGGCGAAATGGTAAGTATAGTTGGGTCTTCAGGAGCCGGCAAAAGCACTTTGCTACACATACTCGGCACGCTTGATCAAGCAGATAGTGGTTCCATCATCATACACAATACTCCTTTATTCAATCTTTCCTCAAAAGCATTGGCGTCATTTAGAAATAAGCATATCGGTTTTGTATTTCAATTTCATCATCTATTACCAGAATTTACTGCACTTGAAAATGTGTGCATTCCTGCTTGGCTGGCTGGTGCATCAAAATCTATAGCAAAAAAAAATGCATTGGAATTACTAAATGAATTGGGCCTTGCTCAGCGTGCAGAGCATAAACCCGGAGCAATGAGTGGAGGCGAACAGCAAAGGGTGGCCATTGCCAGAGCTTTGATCAATAAACCCGATATTGTATTTGCGGATGAACCAACAGGGAATTTGGATAGTACCAATGCCCGTGATTTGCATAGCATATTTCTTAGTTTACAAAAAAATTACGGTCAGACTTTTCTTATCGTTACACACAATGAAGAGCTTGCTGCATTGAGTAATAGAACGCTCCACATGAGGGATGGTCTTATGGTAGAGGCATAAAAAAATGCAGCCTTTTAGACTGCATTTAAAAAAGATGATTGCATCATTTAAAACTGCTCCAGTTTTGAAAAAAAGAAGGAACCTTCTATAGCTGCATTTTCATCACTATCGCTGCCATGAACTGCATTTTCTCCTACACTTGCAGCAAAATCTTTTCTGATGGTTCCGGCATCTGCTTTGGATGGATCTGTGGCACCTATAAGTGTGCGAAAATCTACAACTGCATTTTCTTTTTCAAGTATGGCAGCCACGATTGTACCACTACTCATAAAAGCTACCAATTCTTCATAAAAAGGACGCTCCTTATGTACTTCGTAAAAAGCACCAGCCTGCTCCTTAGAAAGACGGGTCCACTTCATAGCAACTATGGAGAATCCCCCTTTTATAATGCGGTCCAATATTGCTCCGGTATAACCTTTGGCTGTGGCATCCGGCTTAATCATTGTGAATGTACGATTGCTCATGATATATTTTTTTGCGCCGCAAAGCTAAGGATTTTCAATAGCGTATTTTCTAATAATTAAGCGCCTGATGAGGGGCAATGGAATTCATGGTTAAATAAATGTAAAAGCGCATTCATGCACAATGCTTCAAATTATTTGAAACCAGCAATCTCTATTGCTCCCAAACTTCATAACCCCATGCGGGTAAACTATATGGATGATTTGTAGTAAAATCTATTGTTTCGCCTGTAAAAACATTTTTTGCCTTTCCCTCAAAATCATTTTCAGGAATTGAAAAACTGGCGGGCTGACTACTCAGGTTGAGTACAACCAATATTTTATCGCTTGCTCCTTTTCTTTGATAAGAATATACTATATCATCTTTATTTGTTTTCAATTTTACAAAAGTTGCATTTCCAGATAACGCATCATTTCTATTGCGTAAATCAAGCAGCGTTTTATAGAAAGGAGCTCGGCTGTAAGTATTAAATTGAATGGTGTCTTTATAAAAGAAACTAAGACTATCTAAAAAAGGTTCTTCCTGCCCACTATAGATGAGTGGAATACTATTTCCAATGGTTTGGGTGAGTACCGCAAATGGAGCATGTATAGGCCCTGGCATGGTGCCGTAGTCTGCTTTATTCCATGTATTTTCATCATGATTGCTGGTGAAATACATGATCAGCTTATTTGAAGGAAAGCTACTATTGGTATTTGTGAGCACACTGTCTAAAGCAAAGGCAGGTCTTTCACCATTTGCAATTTTTTTCATCATGGCAAATTCCGGCCATGCATAAGTAGCATCAAAACCATCTGTGGAAAGAGAAGGCTTATCCCCTTCTGCAAGCATGAAAATATTTTTCATCTTCTTCAGTTCAGGAATGCATTTTTTCCAAAACTCATCGGGCACTTCGCCTGCTACATCACATCTATATCCATCAATATCAGTTTCTTTAATCCAATATTGTAAGCAGGCTATCATACTATCTTGCAGTTCCGTATTTTTATAATTCAATTTGCGAGTATCTGTCCAGTCAAATTGGGATATGGCTAGTCCTGTTTTGGCGTCTCTCACATAAAAATCTGGGTGTGATTTGAGCCATCGATGATCACCTCCTGTATGATTGGGGACCCAGTCTATAATTACTTTGAAACCTAATTCATGACATTTTTTTATCAAATTCTTCCAATCTGCTAATCTGCCAAATTCTGGATTGATAGCGGTGTAATCAGATACTGCATAATAGCTGCCCAACTCTCCTTTCCGATCGATAATACTTATTGGATTGATCGGCATAAACCATAAAGTTTGCACACCCATTTCTTTTAAACGTGGCAAATGAGTTTGAAAAGCATTAAATGTGCCTTCCGGTGTATATTGCCTTACATTTACTTCGTAAATATTTCCTTGCATTATCCAATCGGGATGTCCATCTACGATATTGGGGTCTGATTGACTGGCTGTTGTTTCAGTGGCTCCATTGTTACATGCACAAATCCAACATAAAAATAATGCACAAAAAAATTCTTTCATGTTATTCATCTAAATAAAATTTTGCACGAAGAAATTATGTTGTAAAAGTTTACTCATAGTTCTTCTTCATTCACCGAAGGTGGAATAAACTATTCTTTTTCACTTCCTCTATTGCTCATGATATCTCTATCGAAAAGATATAGACCACTTTTATCTTCTCCAATCATTTCGAGTTTATCATTGAGGGTTCTGGCAGTACGCTCTTCTTCCATTTGTTCATTTACATACCACTGCAAAAAGTTGTGTGTTGCATAATCTTTTTCCTGAAGAGAAAGGTGTACCAGCTCATTGATGCTGTCACTTACCTTCAATTCATGTTTTAGAAATTCGTCAAATAATTTTTTTAGCGATGGAAAAGTAAGCATGGGTTGTTCTAGAGAAGGCACCATAGCAAAACCGCCTCTTTCATTTATAAACTTCATGAGCTTGAGCATGTGCATTCTTTCTTCTTCACTTTGTGTGTAGAAAAATGAGCAAACACCTTCGAGACCGGGCTGAATTTCTGCCCAACTGGCCATGGCAAGATATGCCTGACTACTTTCAGATTCCATTTGAACCTGCTTATTGAGTGCATCCGAAATTGACTTTGATAACATTTTATTTTTTTTCTATAACAAATAAAAGGGATAAAAAGTTATTTATAAAAACATTTCAGAAAAGCAGGCTAATCTTAGCATCTGTGCGATGCTTGGAATACACTCATTTTTATCCATTGAAGCATTATTTTTTTGGTCCTCAATCTTTTTAGCAACAGTTTTCGTATTTTATTGAAATGAAAAATGAGTACCGATTTGTAACAAATTGGAAAATAAAAGCACCTGTACAAAAAGTATGGGAAGCAATATTTCAAAGCGAAAAATGGCCTATTTGGTGGAAGGGGGTGGAGGCCGTAGAAATTCTTGAAAAAGAAAATGAACAAGGATTGTTTGGCGTAAGAAAATATGTATGGAAAAGTGTATTGCCATATCGGCTTAGTTTTTTGATGCAAGTAACAGAGCGTTTAGAATATGATTATCTGAAAGGCAGGGCATACGGAGAACTGGAGGGTGAGGGTAGTTGGGCATTTAGTGAAAAGGATGGAATTACTGCCGTTACCTATTATTGGAATGTATCCACAAACAAAGGCTGGATGAATATGCTATCTTTTATGTTAAAACCCTTGTTTCAATACAATCATAATGTAGTGATGCGCTGGGGTGCAGCAGGGTTATCAAAGTTATTAGCAACTGAGGTGGTGTGTGAATAATATAATGTATGTTTCAACTTACATTAAAAGTATGCTTATAACATTTCTGTCATACATATCTTTACACCGCTACAAATCTGTACTATCGCTTTCTGCTACGCAGAATGAGGAAAGTCCGGACAGCAAAGGGCAGCCCACCGGCTAATGACCGGTCTTTACATGTAAAGAAGATAGTGCCACAGAAAATAACTGCTCTGCATAACAGAGTAAAGGTGAAAATGTGAGGTAAGAGCTCACGGCATTTTTTGGTAACTTTAGATGCGGGTAAACCTTGGGCGCTGCAATGCCAAATACAGGAGTCTTTGAAGGCGGCCCGCCTAATGCTTAGGCAAGATTCCAGGGTAGGCAGCAAGATCATTGCAGTAATGTAATGGCCAGATAAATGATAGTTTAAAACAGAATCCGGCTTATGGGGTTTGTAGCATTTTTTCAAATAAGGAATACTCAAAATATGGCTAAGTGAGTTGTATTAATTTATGCTCATAAGCATATTTAATAAGCCCTACCACACTATTTGTTTTTGTTTTTCTGAAAATATTTTTACGATGTGTTTCCACTGTTCTTTCACTTATAAACAGTGTATCGGCTATCTCTTTATTTGCCATTTCTTTTTCCATTAAAGTAATCACTTCAATTTCTCTTGGAGTCAAATGGGTACTTTCATTTTCTTTTTGTAATTGAAGGGTTCTATCCAATGCTTTTAAGACTTCATCACTAAAATAAAAGCCACCTGATGCCACGGTTTCAATGGCTTGAATCAATTCAGCTTTTCCAATATTTTTTAATACATATCCCGCTATATCAGCATCTTGAATCATTTCATCTACAATATCTCCTTTGCCACTCATGCTCAAAGCAAGGATGCGTATTTGTGGAAATTTCTTCCTGACCGCCTTTGCAAGCTGCTGCCCTGTTAAACCTTCCATCATGATGTCAGTAAGCAGCACATCAATTGCAATAGTATCCAGCTTATCCAACATATCTATGGGGTTGGTGGTGTAATAGATTACTTCAATATTATGATGGTCTAATAAAGCAATCAACCCATCAATCACTAATTGGTGATCGTCTGTAATAGCAATACGAATTGGATTCATTTGTATAAGATTAAATATGCTTTTCAAATTTGGATACTGGATTCAACACAACTGTTTTTACATAAAATTCAAAGTATAATTTTTGTTAAACCTTAAAAGGGATGAATATGGAAACAACCGTACCTCTACCGGGTGAAGTATCCCATTCTACATGCCCTTGCAGCCATGCAATACGACTCTGAATATTTTGCAAACCCAAACCTTTTTTTTGGCTTGCGCCAACTAAATCAAAACCAATACCATCATCTTCCAAAATTGCTTCTATACTACTTGTTGATTTCATCAAACTAATGTCTAATCGCTTTGCCTTGGCATGTTTGAGTACATTGTTTACAATTTCCTGTATTACCCTGTACAATACGGACTCTGCGGGTGTAACAGTTAACGCATCAAAACCCTCTGCGTGTAAATATATGGGCAGCACATTTGAATCAATTTTTGAAATAAAATCTTTTACTGCTAAGGATAGATTTTTGTCATTTAGGGCATGTGGCATCAGGTTATGAGATACCGTTCTAATTTCGTTGCAGCTATCATTTACCATTGCATGTACTTTACTCATAAGTACTTCATGCTTATTATCTATGTTGATTAACCCATCTTTTAAAACAGAAAGATTCATACTGGCAGCACTCATGGTTTGCCCTACACCATCATGCAGTTCAGATGCTATGCGTTTACGCTCTTTTTCTTCAGCTTCAATAATATTTTGCGCAGCCAAAGCCCTTTGTTCCATTCTTTCCTGCTGAAGCATAGCAGCTTGCTTGAGTTGATAACGTCTGTACCAGGAATAGCCCAGTAGGCAACAAAGAATGAAAGCAGCTACGATGCCTGCAATCCAATAGTTTCGTCTTGAAATGGCAAACTCCTGCTCTTGTATCAGTTTTTCCTTTTCCGCAGTTTCATATCTTGCCGCAAACTCTTCTATTTGCTTGCTCGTTTCACTTTGGTAAATAGAATCTTTGATTAATGCATATTCCTTCTGGTAGCTGTATGCCTGTTCAAATTCGTTTTCATCAGATGCTACATCAGAAAGCTGTTTCAGATTGGTCAAAATTAAATCTGGGTATCGAAGTGCTCTGGCCAATTGATTGCTTTGCTCAAGGTACTGATGTGCGCTACTAAAATTTTTCTGCATGGCATAAATAACACCCATATCAGAATATGAAAGTGCAATGGCAAAACTATCTTTCATCAATTCGCGGATACGAAGTGCTTGCATATTATAATGGATTGCCTCATCAAAATTTTGCATCATGGCAAAAGCGCCACCAATAAAATTGAGTGCATATCCAATACCAACTGAATCATGCATACGCTCCCTCAATTGGAGTGAAGCCTTATAATTTTTTATTGCCTGATCATAGTTTTCTTCATATTCATATACCACACCTTCCTCATTGAAGATTGTAGCTATGCCATTCTCATTTTTTTGTTTTGTATAGATGTCAAAAGCTTTTTTGTAAAAACTATGTGCAGCAGAAAGTTTTTTTAGCTTTCGATATAACTTGGCAATATTGTTATATACATCCGCAAGCTGTAGTACTGCATTGGTTTGTAGCAAAACTGTTATAGCTTTTTGATAATAAATATTAGCACTATCATAGTCAGCATTAAAGTAATGCGCTTTACCAATATTATTTAACAGTATGCCTCTACTGGTAGTGTCTGCATGATTGATGGCGAAAGAAACACCTTCATATCCATATTTTAAATTTTCACCAAAATTTTTTAATTGAATGTTGCCAGCTAAATCTATGTATGCTTCTATTTTTTCTTTATAGGTTGCGTTTGAACTTGTGATTACTTGTTTTACTGCATCAGTTGTTGGCTGTGCATATAAAAAATTCATCTGCAAGCAGCAGATCAATGAAAGGAAATAAAAAAGAAATCTTATCATGCGTACATGGATTATATGATGTCAAAAACCCAGTACATCTTTCATTGAAAAAATGCCCTTTTTATTTTGCAAAAACTCAGCCGCTAATACAGCTCCAAGTGCAAAACCGCTTCTGCTATGAGCTTCATGTTTTATTTCAATAGTATCTACTTCATTATGCCAGCTCACCGTATGTGTGCCGGGTGCAGGATCTTTTCTTTTACTTGTAATGTTGAATTCATGCTCTTTTGTTGGTGCATCATGTACCCAACCTGTCCATGATTGTTGATGACTGATGATCTGCTCTGCTAATGAAATGGCTGTACCACTGGGAGCATCTTTTTTTTGGGTATGATGCACCTCATGAATGATTGGTTTATAATTGGAATACTGACCTATGAGGTTAGCAAGGTATTTGTTTAGTGCAAAAAAAACATTGACACCAATACTGAAATTACTGGCATACAGCAAGCCGCCATTTTTTGCAGTACAATGATCAGATACTAAAGCCCATTGCTGAAGCCAACCTGTGCTACCACTCACCACTGGCACTCCTGCATCAATGCAAGTTTTGATATTGTTTATGGCACTCAAAGGGCCAGTAAATTCGATAGCAACATCCGCCAATTGTAGGTTTTCAATAGTAAATTTATCTGCATGTTCTATATCCACTTTTAAAACAATTTCATGCCCTTTTTCTACAGCAATTGATTCTATTGCCTTGCCCATTTTGCCATAACCCACTAATGCAATCTTCATCTTATTGTGATTTATTTCGAAAAAAAGTATGCTCAAATTTTGAATTAAGAAAACCCAAAAATACTTCGTCCGTAAAGATGAAGTATTGAATCATATAAAATACAATGATAATTAAATGCGCTAAAAAATGTGTATAAAAATTAGTCCAAATTACACCTTACAAATTGGCATAGTCAGTAAGGTAAGTATATGTATCTGTGAGCTTGCCTTGTTTTAAAATAGTGGCTCTTTCTATTAAATCGCTACCCCCATTGATGATATCGCCTAAGACATATTTGATAAGTTGCTCTCCAAAGAACCTACTTGCATCTCTGGGCAGTTCGTTAGGAAGATTACCAACAGCCATTATATCAATACAATCTTTCTCAAATGGCAATGTTTTTTCAACCCTCCATCTGTTTACGCCATATACTGGATCTTCAATTGTGCCATCTCCTAAATTGCAAGGCACACTACCACCTTGATCATCCGTAATATCTGCAATGGTATTCATTTTAAATCCTTCGCTTTTTATATCTGCCAGTTCAAACAGTCTGGGTATATCTTTATCCCAATAAACGCCATTCATTAAAATATCTGTATGGTTTAGATATTTTATAAACGTGCTTTCATATTCTGAAGGATTACTATGAAAATGAGTACGATTGTATTGCTTTGTCTCTTTGTGTGTATATAAATCTGCCCCTTTCAAATGCACATAAACGGGATATTCGTATGTAGTGGATATGTATTCATCCGGTTCTACTTCTTGTACATCCATCAAGTTCATGATTTCTAAAATACCATGAGCTACTCTTCCGCTGCCCGTTACAGCTATTTTTATGGGTGGTAGTTTAAGCCCAAAATAACCATGTATCAGCTGCGCATAATCTTTTTGCTTATAGACTCTTTTCAGATTAAAAGCACCAGTTCTTTTTCCATAGCACCATATACCATTATGTGCTCCTACAATACCGGCAAAAAATCCAAAACCAATTATTCTTTGTCCATCCTTGTGTTTCAAACATTCGTAATCAATCAAGGTAATATCATTGGCCACCATTGCTTGCATCAGCTTTTTGTTGTAAGGCTGCATTTTGATGGTATGGCTAAAAAATAAATATGTTTTCCCTTTGAGTAGCATCGAAGTGGGTACTTCTTTTATGCCAAATAAAATATCACAACTACTTAAATCTTCTTGTAGGATAACCCCTCCTTGCAGATACTCTTCATCCTTAAAACATCTTGTTGGTGAAGGCTGAACGGTGATAGTACAGTCAATATTTTTGAGCAACCACCTACATTGAGCCGGTGTAAGTGCCACCCGGTTGTCTGCCGGCGATTTGCCTTCTCTTATGATTCCTATATGTGTCATTTGGTATGCTCTTTTGCTAGCCGCAAGTTAAACTTTAAAAAACTGTAACCGCTCAAACGATTTTAGTGATTGGTGAACGATTTCAAAACTTTACAGTATTAAAAAAACCGCTTGTAAAAGAGCGGTTTTAAAAAATCATTAATGATGATGGTGACGCATTTTTTCCTGTAATGCTTCTGGGGTAATGCTTTCTTCTGATACCTGTGCATTTGCTACAATTGCAGCAAATATTTTTTCTGTCTGCACTTCGTAATAAGTATTTTCAACAAACTTTTTATCCTTTAGCATGCTTTCAGCATATTGATCCATCCAAGAGTTTTCCTGTGTAGCAGGCATGCGCATATAAGCCATTATCTGCTTTTTAGCTTGTGCTTTTATTTCTTCCGGCAATACAGTTATTTCAAACTCTTTTGTTAGCTGTGTGCTGATCAGATTCCACTTCAGTTGATCAATGAACTTAGGCATTTCATTGGCTGCTTCTTCATCAGTAAGTTGTTTTTCACCACCTTCTTTTATCCAACGCTTCAAAAAGTTTTCTGGTAACTCTACTGGTGTATGGTCGGTCAAAAGATGGTAAACTTGATCATTCAATTGATTTTTTGATGCCGCATTATACTGACTTTCTATTTCAATTTTTATTGCATTGCGCAGCTCTTCTTCATTGGCTAATCCTCTATCTGGAAATGCCTGCTCAAAAAATTCTTCATTGAATGCTGCAAGCTGTATTAGCCCTGCTTTTGTAATGGTAAATTCAAATTGCTTATCTAAATCTGAAGCGTTATCGGCATCTAAATTCAAATCTTTTATTAACCATTCTTTTTCTTTTTCATCGAAGGCTTCATTGAGGCTTGTAGTAAAACTATCACCTTCTTTTTTACCAATCAATCCAGGTCTGAAACTTTCATTAAAATATTTAAGCAATAAACTATTGGTATATTCTTTTGCTACTTCATTAACATTTTCTGCTACTACTTCTTTAATAGTAAGGTTTAATACAGTTTCATCATCAGCAATGGATTCAACATCTTCCAATTTTCCATGCCTTTTTTGTAAATGAGATACTTCTTCTTGTATCATTTCCGGCGTAGCAGATATAACATATTTTGTAAGTTGTAACTCTTTGTAATTGATATTGATTGCCGGTTTGAGTCCTATTTCAAATGCAAACATATAATCCCCAGGATTATTCATATCCAACATGCGGGCATCAGAATCCAACGGTAAGGGTTGTGCAAATATTTCTAAATTTTCTTGGGCAACATAGTTATTCAATTCCTTCTCCACCTTATTAAGCACCTCCTCCACAAACACACTGTTACCATACATCTTCTTTACAATTCCTACAGGAACAAAGCCTTTTCTAAAGCCGGGTATGTTTGCATTCTTTGCATAATTTTTAAGGCTTTTTTCGAAAGACTGTAAATAGTCATCTTTATGAAGGGTAACGATTAATTTATCGTTTAAAGAGGCAATCGGTTCTCTTGTAATAGTAGCCATATTGATAGAATTTTGGGCGTAGCCCAGATTTTAAAAAATAGCCACACTATAGAAGTGTGGCTTTGTAGTGCGGATGAAGGGAATCGAACCCCCATGCCTCGCGGCGTCAGATCCTAAGTCTGATGCGTCTGCCAGTTTCGCCACATCCGCATTTGGGGTGCAAAAATAGGGAAATCAATGAAGAAAATACATCAGAAAAATGAAATTATTTGTTCTTTATGTAAGTAATATTGCTAGAGCCATGGTCACCCAAGTAAGATGGATTATTATTGAATACAAAATTGATGAGCAAATGTGTACTATCAAACTTATGAAGTATTGTGATTAGCCTAAATATTTTTTAACCGATATAAAAATAATCTGCTCTCCATTTGTTGGCATATTATAGTAACAATGGAAATAATACATAGTGAGAACTGATAAGAAATTTGCAGGGGTCTTTTTGCTATTCCATATCATACACCTAATTTCAGCCCCAAAATAAGGCAATGTCAAATAATTTACTACAAGGGAAAAAGGGGATAATATTTGGTGCATTAAACGATCAGAGTATAGCATGGAAGGTGGCTGAGAAATGCCATGAGCAGGGTGCTAGCATTGTATTATCAAACGCTCCTATTGCTATGCGTATGGGTGAAATAAATAAACTTGCAGAAGCCACAGGTGCACCTGTTGTGGGTGCGGATGTAACCTCTGCAGATGATATAAAAAAACTATTTGAAACAACTATGAATCATTTTGGTGGTGGTATTGATTTTGTTTTACATTCCATAGGCATGAGTTTAAATGTGAGGAAAAATAAACACTACACAGAAATGGATTATGGCTTCAATCAAAAAACTTTGGATATCTCTGCAATGAGTTTACATAGGGTTATAAAAACTGCATGGGATATGGATGCAATAAATGATTGGGGAAGTATTGTGGCACTCACATACATAGCTGCACAAAGAGTATTCCCAGATTATAATGAAATGGCAGATGCAAAAGCACTGTTAGAAAGTGTAGCAAGAAGTTTTGGATACCACTATGGTAAACGGAAGAATGTACGGATTAATACTATATCACAATCGCCTACTAAGACAACGGCCGGTAGTGGCATTAAAGGATTTGATGGTTTTTTAACCTATGCTGATAAAATGAGCCCTTTGGGCAATGCAAGTGCAGAAGCATGTGCTGATTATTGCGTATCAATGTTTAGTGACTTGACAAGAATGGTTACTATGCAAAATTTATTTCATGATGGTGGCTTTAGTAATACTGGCGTAAGTGTAGAACTGATGGAAATGGTAGAAGCGCAGTTGGGTGCATAAATGATTATTATTTTATAGAATTATGTATCTCATTCGCAAATGCATTTTTGCTAGGCATAAGGTTGTGGTTGATAATGCATTAATTAATCAATTAATAAATTAAAAATAGTGTGCCTTCTGTTTCGATTATTGAACTTGAACTTATATTCATTCAAATATTTTGGTAATAATAGTTTCGAGCATTTGTGATG
>CALAGJ010000061.1 GCA_937892395.1 uncultured Parafilimonas sp. | reverse complement strand
CTTAGTGCCGTGTATGATTACGGCCCCTGGGGCAGTGAATTAAAAAAGAATATCCGCGATTATTGGTGGAAAAGTATGACGCAACTGCATGAAAATATTGTAGGTGTAGATGCGGCCATTTTTATGCACCCAACCACCTGGAAAGCAAGTGGCCACGTAGATAATTTCAGTGACCCAATGATTGATAACAAAGACAGTAAGAAGCGCTACAGGGTGGATCATCTTTTAGAAGCACATGCAGACAGACTGCGTGAAAAAGGTGATGCTATAGGGGCTGATGCTTTGATATCTAATATGGAAGAAATGCTTAAAGCAGATGATTTTGAAGCATTGAAAAATTTAATCAGCACAAACAATATTAAGTGTGTTGTAAGTGATACTGCAAACTGGACAGACATTCGCCAGTTTAACCTTATGTTTTCTACAGAACTTGGTTCTGTGACAGAAGACGCATCTACCATCTACCTAAGACCCGAAACGGCGCAAGGCATTTTTGTAAATTTTTTAAATGTTCAAAAATCGGCCCGTATGAAAATCCCATTTGGCATAGCACAAACGGGAAAAGCATTTAGAAATGAAATTGTAGCCCGACAGTTTATTTTTCGTATGAGGGAATTTGAGCAGATGGAAATGCAATTCTTTATTCGCCCAGGCACCCAAAAACAATGGTATGAATACTGGAAAGAAGCAAGGTTAAAATGGCATTTGGCATTGGGTATTCCAGCTGAAAAATACCAGTATCATCCACATAGCAAATTGGCACATTATGCAGATGCTGCCTGCGATATTGAATTTCAATTTCCAATTGGGTTTAAAGAAGTGGAAGGTATTCATAGCCGTACTGATTTTGATTTGCGCAGGCATCAGGAATTTAGTAAGAAGAAGCAGCAATATTTTGATGCAGAAATAGACCCTGAAACTGGAAAACCATTTGGCAACTATATTCCGTATGTTATAGAAACTTCAATAGGATTAGACAGAATGTTTTTACTCATACTCAGTAATGCATACAAAAAAGAAGTGCTTCAAAAGGAAGATGGCTCCACAGATACCAGAGATTTGATGCAGATACCACCCCAATTGGCTCCGGTTAAATTGGCCGTTTTACCCCTGATTAAAAAAGATGGACTACCCGAACTTGCACGTCAATTAATGGATGACTGTAAAAAACATTTTCGGTGTTTTTACGAAGAAAAAGATGCAATTGGAAAACGGTATAGAAGAATGGATGCCATTGGAACGCCCCTATGCGCTACCATTGATCAGCAGACAAAAATTGATGGAACTGTTACGCTGAGGTATAGGGATACAATGACACAGGAAAGGGTTCACATGTCTGACGTTCATAAAAAAGTGATAGATATAATTAATTTTGTATAATAATTTTTATATGTTTGTTATAGTACAATATATGTAAAACAATTTTATAACCTAAATTAAACTATTATGACTGCTGCATTACTCTCAATTTTTAAAGGTACTGTTGGAATGGACTCCTTATTCCTTATTGCTTTTGCCTGCTTTGCCGGAGGTTTTTTAATTAAATCTGCAATTGTTTTTAAACAACGTAAAAGAATACTTCGATTGGAAGATGAAATGCTGAGTAATCATGCACGTATTCTCTCTTTGGAGCGAAGGGTTTCTGATCAAAAAAAAAATAATCTGATTAATTCAGAAGATGTTCAAAAAACTGAAATGATAGAACTGATATCTTCCATGTAGGTTATTTGCAAATATTACTTAGAGGCTCCTGATTAGGAGCTTTTTTATTGGGCCATCCCCACTTTAAAAAATAGGGAAATGCTCTTCCCCATGTATGTACATCATGTTTGCCATCTGCTATCTCCATATAATAGATCTGCTGATCAGTATATCCAATTTGCTTCAATTCTTTTACTAAATCTATTGCATCATCTATAGAGTCAATAATGCCATTTTTATTGCGGTCCTCACTTTCGTCAGCAGCACCACATTGTACAAAAAATTTTAAATTATTTTTTTTACGTCCACTTCTTATCATGGCGTGGGCAAGCCTATCTGTTTCATCATTATATCCTTCATCATAGCCCTTCTTTCTCCACCATAGGCTTCCACTAAAAATACCAATTGTAGAAAATAAATCTGCATGTCTCCAGCTAATATCAAATGCAGATAAAGCGCCTAAGGAAAAACCTGCATAATGCATTTGTAATTGTGGAGATAAGTCCACATTGGCATGTAAAAAAGGAATGCATTCTTCAAAAAGGAACTGCTCATATAAACCAGCTTTAGCACCTCTCCCTTTAAAATCTGGTTGGTCTTTCATGCCATATTCCATTTTGCGTTCCGGCCCACAATGAATACCCACAAATATAATTGGCTTTATTTCTTTTTTTGAAATTAATGGTTCTAAGATGGACATAAAATCCATTCTTGGCAAATCTTGTCCATCATTGATTAAGATTAAGTCTTGTACCATGCTCAAATAAATCTTTGGCAGATAAATATCTATAATTACATCTCTTTCAAGATAGATAGATGGTATAGTATATGAAGTTTTATTGATAACTGATGTCAGCACTTTTCCAGCAGGCATGTAAAAAATTAGGGCGCAATAAAAACATATTTTGTCAATTGGAACTGCTTTAAAATTTATTTTTCAAAAAATTGTATAATTCAATATCTTCTTTACATTGGCGCACTGCTCGTATTGATTGCATGCAGAAAAATTATTCAAAAAATAAAAATTGATAGTATGAAGAAAATTGGAATTCTATTTGGCAAGGAAAGAACTTTTCCACAGGCTATAGTAGAACGTATTAACAGTAAAAACATTCCGGGTATTATGGCAGAGCCTGTGCACATTGATAAGGTAAAGCAAGGTGAAAGTAGTGGCTATGCTGTGATATTTGACCGCATTAGTCAGGATGTGCCTTTTTATAGAGCTTTTTTAAAAAATGCTGCCCTTACAGGCACAGCGGTGATAAATAATCCATTTTGGTGGAGCGCAGATGAAAAATTTTTTAATAACTGTCTTGCTACAAAAATTGATGTGCCGGTACCCAAAACTGTAATTCTCCCAAGCCGAGATTTACCAGCAGACACATCTGATGAATCCTTCACAAATTTATCCTATCCCTTAGACTGGGAGGGCATTTTTAATTATGTAGGTTTTCCTGCCTATATGAAACCATTTGCCGGGGGTGGATGGAAAAATGTATATAAATTGACCAGCATGGAAGATTTTTTTGATAAGCATGCAGAAACAGGACAATTGGTGATGCTTCTGCAAGAGGAGATTGTATTTGAAGAATATTATCGTTGTTATTGTATAGGGGGTAAGCATGTACGCATCATGTCTTATGAACCACGCAATCCACATCACTTGCGGTATGTTGCTGACTTTAAGCCTTCGGCTGAAAAATTGGCTATGATGGAAGAAATTGTTATCAGAATCAATAAGTATCTTGGTTATGATTTCAATACAGTAGAGCTTGCGCTAAGAGACGGAGTGCCTTATGCCATAGACTTCTGTAATCCTGCACCAGATGCGGATCGTGCCAGTGTTGGTGAAGAAAATTTTGCTTGGGTAGTGGAAACAACGGCAAACTATGCCATAGAAAAAGCACAAACACAGGAAGAAGGTAAGGACAACCTTACATGGGGTGAATACATCAGCCGCAGTAGTGCAAAAGAATTATTGTTTTCTTAAACAGTTTGCATGGGTTATGATATGGATTATAACCCAAGCATTTTTCAAAGGAAGTGTTAGGATGCTTCCTTTTTTAATGTAGAAAATTTGAAGCTATGCAAGGTATAAATTATAAAAGCTTTACCCTGGGCATTGAAGAGGAGTATATGGTAATCAATCCTCAAACCCGTGAGCTGTGTAGTCATGAACAGAAAATTGTATTGGAAGGACAGAAGTTGATTAGTGAAAAGGTAAAAGCAGAAATGCATCAGGCTGTAGTGGAAGTGGGTACAGATATTTGTGCAGATGTAGAAGAAGCATGGAATGATGTATCCCATCTGCATCAAACGGTGGCCGGCATTGCAGAAAGTTTAGGCTATTGGGTGGGAGCATCCGGTACACATCCTTTTAGTCATTGGCAGAGCCAACTCATTACCGATCATGTTAGATACAATGAAATTGTAAATGAGCTTCAAGAAGCAGCAAGAAGTAACCTCATTTTTGGTTTGCATGTACATGTAGGAATGGAAGACAGACGTATGGCCATGCATATAGCAAATAGTGTAAGGTATTTTCTACCACATGTATATGCACTCAGTACAAACTCCCCTTTTTGGGAAGGTAGATATACGGGTTATAAAAGCTTTAGGACAAAAGTATTTGATAAGTTTCCCCGCACTGGTATTCCTGATCATTTTGAAAGTATTGAAGCGTATGACAATTATATCAATCTATTGGTAAAAACAAATTGTATTGATAATGCCAAAAAAATATGGTGGGATATTAGGGTGCATCCCTTTTTTAATACAGTTGAATTTCGCATTTGCGATGTGTGCCTAACCGTAGAAGATACAATGGTGCTTGCTGCCCTATTTCAGGCACTCTGTGCCCAGTTGTATTATTTGCGTAGCAAAAATATGAATTATATGATCTATCAACGGGCCTTGGTCAATGAAAATAAATGGCGTGCAAGCCGCTTTGGCATTGATGGAAAACTCATTGACTTTGGTAAGGAAAGTGAAGTAAGCACTCGTACTTTAATTGGAGAATTATTAGATTTTGTAGATGATGCATCAAAACATCTTGGTAGCAGATCTTTATTAGATGCTGTGCCACGTTTATTAGAAACTGGCACTGGTGCAGACAGGCAGATAGCCATTTATGAACGAACAGGTAATTTGGTAGATGTTGTAGATTATATACATGACCAGTTTTTAGCTTAACTTGGTTTCAAATATTTCAAATAAAAAAGAGTATCCTACTTGGGTACTCTTTTTTAGTATTAATAAAATACATTTATCTTTTACTACAGATCAAAGTCTGAAGAAATACTACGGATAGTTTACAAGAATACCAGCACCTAAATCATAAGGAGCTGCTGCCGACACCAAGCCACGTGCATAGATGGTATAAATTTTTCCACCTTCCAACACGGTATTGGGTAATGATAATACAGCGGTTCCACTACCTATTGGTCTCACTTCTAAGTTGTAGGTACCTGCTGCCAATTCAATAAAATCAGCCTTTGCTGGGTTGGCTTCCTGGTCATTATAAGTACGTGTAGAAAATAAATTATCACCACCGGTTACTGCTACATCTACACCACCTGCATCTGGACTAAAATGTAAAAAACGAACATAGCAACTGTCCGTAGCAGGTTGTACAAGTTTGTCTAAGATAACCACAGCTTTTTTTGCTGCTCCATCTTGTATGGTATATACACTATAAAATCCGTTTGAAACAAAATCTGTTGTAAGCGAAGCCAATGCTGTACCTGTATTATGGTCCGCAAATGCCACACTATAGTTTCCCGGTTGAGTAAGATAATAAGGAGTATAATCATTATACACCAATCCGGTATCTATAAGCGTAGCATTATTAAACACATCTAAATTACTTGCCTCGGGAAGGGCATTTACATACAATACACCAGATCCTGGAACCACACTCGTTTCATCTTTACACGCCACAAAAGATGCAGCAAGCAGCAAATAGAAAAATACTTTTTTCATAAATTTTTTAATTTGTTTTTGTTATTTAATATAAGCCTCCTTCGGACTTTGCAGATATGAGATGGTTTAACATTGATATCAATAAAAAACTATTCGAATAAGATGAAGCACTAACCATCAGTTTCATGGTAGGCAATAATTTCTATAGGCCCGCAGAAGGGGCCATAATGATATTAATCGAATCGATAATTATTTTACAATCACGAATTCAACTCTTCTGTTATTTGATTTTGCTTCTAGGGTGGTATTCTTATCAATCGGTTGGCTTTCGCCAAACCCCTTTGCAGTAAGCCTTGAAGCGTCAATACCCATACTAATCAGCTGATTTAGTACAGCATCTGCCCTTTTTTGAGACAACACAAGATTGTCCGCATCTGTACCATCACTATCGGTATGTCCATTTATTTCCAACTTTACAGATGTATTTTTATCTAAGTAATCTTTTACTTGCTTTATAGTTGAAATGCTTTCCGGTTTAAGTATTGATTTATTTACATCAAATTTTATATTTCTGGTAATGAATTTTCCATTTTCAAAAATGTTTATGGGAAAGCCGGTTGCTAACCTAAAGTTTTTAAGATAAATTGGCATTTGGCCATTGCTGGGCTCCCCAATTTTATCACCATATACAATTAAATATATTGGCTTTTCTAAAATATCGTTTATTTCTATCATAAAGTTTTGATCAAGAAAAACTTTCATCTTTTTTTGATGTACTGAAATAGAAAAGTGTATCCATCTATTCCAAAATTTGGAGGAATAATATTCTTCGGGATTTTCTTTGCTAACGGTTTCATTATTGGGCAATATTACACTAAGCCTATCTCTGCTGGGTATAATCATTGGAAGCCTGGTGCCATTTGCCAATTCAAAAGTAATACATACACTGGGGTTGCTATCATACGATTCATCTAACCACGCATCATATTCAATGGTAAAATCATCAGGTAAGGGTTTATTACCAAAAATTTTTGGTTTGAGCCTTGTATAAAAGGCATCAAAACTTAATACCATCTCACTATCAACCATTCTTAATGATGCTGCACCACCACCATCCATAAAATCCCAATGGTCAGCAATATTTTCATTGGTAGCATATAAAAATTTATCTTCAAAAATTGTTTTTTCACCGGGCTGAAAGTCATACGCAGCATAGGATTCATCAATTGTTTGTGCTTGTATATGCATTGCGCATAGCAAAAAAAAGGAAACAACTATTTCTTTCATATAGCAGATATCGTTTGTTTTATCAAAACAAAGCTAAAACTTTCTTAATGATAAAAGCCAATACATCCAAATTATGACTTTTTATATTGCTATGCTTTACTTTTTATAATTGAAATCTACTGATGGAAATTTTACAAAATCAAATATTTCTAAGTATAAATATTTCTACAACCAACTTACATTTACACAAAAAAAATGGCTTATCCATTTCAGATTACATCGCTTGGTGCATATAAAAAAGATTATCAGGAAAGCATCGATAACCCAGAACATTTCTGGGCCGGAGTGGCCAAATCATTCCTATGGAAAGCACCTTGGACTAAAGTGTTGGATTGGAATTTTACTGATCCTAAAATAGAATGGTTTAAAGATGCAAAACTTAATATTACCGAGAATTGTATAGACAGACATTTAGAAGATAAAGCAGATGAACCTGCCATCATTTGGGAATCCAATGACCCTGCCGAAAGGGTGCGCACTGTTACATATAGAAGGCTGCACTTGCGTGTATGCCAGGTGGCTCAAATGCTGTTAAATAATGGTGTAAAAAAAGGAGATAGAGTTTGTATTTATATGGGTATGGTGCCGGAGATGGCCTATGCCGTATTGGGCTGTGCACGTATTGGTGCCATTCATTCGGTCATATTTGGCGGCTTTAGTGCACAGAGCATTGCCGATAGGTTAGAAGATGCCGCTGCCACCTGCATCATAACCTGCGATGGCGCTTACAGAGGCAATAAAATTATTCCCCTAAAAGATACTATTGACACAGCACTGATAGGTAATAAAACTGTAAGTAAAGTAATTGTTTACACCCGTACCCGCACACCGGTAAGCATGATAAAAGGAAGGGACTTGTGGTGGGAAGATGAAATGGAACATGCAGAGGAAACTCTAAATGCAGATCAACTTGCTGGAGGTCATATAGCCGCCTCTATGGATGCTGAAGATCCATTGTTTATATTATATACCAGTGGCTCCACCGGCAAGCCCAAAGGTGTGGTTCATACCTGTGCTGGTTACATGGTATGGGCTACCTATACTTTTGTAAATGTATTTCAATATAAGCCCGGCTCCATACATTTCTGCACAGCAGATATTGGTTGGATTACAGGGCATAGCTATATAGTGTATGGGCCACTCTGTGCGGGGGCTACTACTATGCTGTTTGAAGGCATACCTACCTGGCCCGATGCAGGAAGGCTTTGGGAAATAATACAAAAGCATAAAGTAAATATTTTATATACTGCACCTACTGCTATCAGAAGTTTGATGTGTTTTGGACAGGAGCCACTTATCGATAAAAATTTGAATTCACTCACCACTTTAGGCACCGTAGGTGAGCCTATCAATGAAGAAGCATGGCATTGGTATGATGAAAATATCGGAAGAAAAAACTGCCCGATAGTAGATACTTGGTGGCAGACCGAAACAGGAGGTGTTATGATTTCAAATATGGCCGGCGTTACCCCCGGCATACCCGCTTGGGCAAGCCTACCCATGCCCGGTGTGCAGCCCATATTGGTTAATGAAAAAGGGGAAGAAATAATGGTGCCAGATGAGGATGGTATAACAAGAGGTAACCTCTGTATAAAAGCACCTTGGCCCGGCATATTGCGCACTACTTATGGTAATCATGAGCGGTGTAGGCAAAATTATTTTGCCACTTATGATCAACTTTATTTTACTGGCGATGGAGCACTGAGAGATGTAAATGGAAATTACAGAATTACAGGTCGTGTGGATGATGTATTAAATGTAAGTGGCCATCGTATTGGCACTGCCGAAGTGGAAAATGCCATAAATATGCATGCCAGTGTGGTAGAGAGTGCAGTAGTAGGATATCCGCATGAAATAAAGGGTCAAGGCATTTATGCATTTGTAATTTATACTGGTCATCATGGCAATGAAGCATTGGGTAAGCAGGACATTGGACATACTGTTTCAAAAATAATTGGGTCTATTGCTAAGCCGGATAAAATACAGTTTGTAAAAGGACTACCCAAAACAAGAAGCGGCAAGATAATGCGCCGCATACTGCGAAAGATTGCAGAACAAGATATTGCAAATTTGGGAGATACGACCACATTACTTGATCCTGCTGTGGTGGATGAAATTATAGCAGGCAGACTTTAGCATCATAGATTATTTTGAAATTTTATATCAAATTGGTAGTAATGTATGTATTGGATTAAATTCGATTTATGTATCTATCGGTTCACATTTTGTACATGCTTATTACTCAGAGATATATGCCCAATAAACATTTTTAATGCCTCATCTATACGATTAAGGAATTATTCTTAATGCATAGATAACATTGGCTTAACAATTTGGTAACACTGGTATTTCACCTTTGCTGCCAAATAATATGCTATGTTAAAATGGGTACGAATAGTTACTATTCTTTGTACTTTTTTCTTTTGGTCAAATGCCTTTGCTCAGTCAACTGCCGGAGTACTTATCGGAAAAATTTTAGATAATAATAACAAACCTTTAGCCGGTGTTAGTATTAAGGAAATAACTACAAAACGAGGCACTACTACGGATATAGATGGACGCTACATACTTAAATTGCCAATTGGTACCAACTATGAAATTGAAATAAGTTATGTTGGTTTTGCTACAAAAAAAATAAGTGGAATCGAGATTAAAACTACCGATGAACAAACATTGGATATAGTGCTGGAGCAAGTGGGAAATAACCTCACTGATGTAACTGTAAAATCTTCCTCTGCAAAAAAAGAAACCACCAATGCGCTGATTACATTTCAGAAAAATACCAATGCTGTTGCACAAGTTATTAGTGCAGAGTCAATAAAACGCTCCCCAGATAAAAGTACAGCAGATGCATTAAAAAGGGTAACCGGATTATCTATACAAGAGGGCAGATACCTTGTAATACGTGGCTTAGGCGATCGATATAATCAAGCAATGCTGAATGGTATTTTGCTAAGTAGTACAGAGCCGGATAGAAAGACATTTTCCTATGATATATTCCCAGCCACAATGGTAGATAACATCATTGTAAATAAAACATTTATTCCTGAGTATTCTGCAGAGTGGGCGGGGGGTCTTGTACAGGTTAATACCAAAGATGTACCCAGCAGAAAATTCTTTACTATACAATTAGGCACCGGATTTAATACAAATACTATTGGTAATGATTTCTATACTTATCCCGGTGCTTCTACGGATTTTTTAGGTTATGATAACGGTACACGTGGATTATCTCCAGGTTTTCCTACTAAGACTGAATTTGCAGGGCTGCCACAGCAAAATAAAAATCAACTTGGACAGGGTATAGTTGGCAACAGTTGGAATACGCAAACCCGCAATGCTGCTGCATCTGCATTAGGTCAAAATCTGCAAATGAGTGGTGGATTTAATACCCGAATTTTTGGAAAAGAAGTAGGTGCTATTGCTGCTATTACTTACAATAGGAGTATCCGAAATATTGAATTTCAAAACCGTTTTTTTAATATCAATGAAGGCAAATCTGATGCAAGCTTTGATTACTTCAATAATAAATATGCAACCGATGTATTGGCAGGAGTGTTAGCTAACTTCTCCCTGAAATTAAATAACAACAACAAAATTAGTTTGAAGAATTTGTTGAATATTAATTCGATTGACTACACCACCCTACGTACTGGTAAAGACTTTGAAAGAGATCCTATTAATGGAGAAAATATTCGTGCCACAGAGACTGGCTTTAAAGCGAATACTTTTTTTAATACACAACTTAAAGGTGAACACAACATTGCACCACTTCAAGCACAATTCAACTGGTATGGCAGCTTTACCATTTTAGATCAATACATACCACGCCAGCAGCGCTTGCAATACAATCAGGACATAACTGTAGAAGGAAGCCCGTATTACGCATTCATTGGCCCTGCCTTATCACAGAAATCTGGAAATATATTTTACTCTTTTTTAAATGAATACAACTACAGTGCTGGAGGCGATGTATCCAAACAATATAATCTACTGGGGAAAAGACAGAGTATAAAAGCGGGTTATGCATTGATGATAAAAGATCGCTTGTTTGATTCAAAACCCTTTAGCATTTATTTACCACAAGATAATAAAAATTTACTAAGCCTTCCAGCGGATCAAATTTTTGCGGCAGAAAATTTTGGTACAGCCCCCAATCAGTTTCATTTTGATTTGAATACAGATATTAATTTTCGATATTTAGCTAATACCATTTTGAATGCGGCATTCCTACAAATGGATAATAATTTTACGGATTGGTTAAAGGTGGTATGGGGAGTGCGTTATGAGCATTTTGATCAGTTAGTAGGTAGTACGAATGCATCAGATCCAAGATATGCATACAGTAAAGTAGGCGATTTTTTACCGGCTATAAATGCAACTGCCAAGCTCAATCAACAAACCAACCTTAGATTGGCTCTATCTCAAACATTAGTACGTCCTGAATTTAGAGAACTAACTAATCTTGCTTTCTACGATTTTGAAGTAGGAGCTACCATAATAGGAAATCCTTCTATCAAACGCACCAGAATAACTAATCTTGATTTGAGGTATGAATGGTATCCCCGTGACGGTGAAATGTTTACTGTTGGTGTTTTCTATAAATTCTTCCAAAATCCAATTGAAGTTGCATTTAATCAAAGCGGTGCAGGCAGCAGTAGTACATTTAATTTTCTTAATGCACAATCTGCTACTACTTATGGAGCAGAGTTAGAGTTTAGAAAAAAATTAGATATGTGGCCCTCCTTAAAAAGATTTACTGTGCAGGGCAATGTGTCTTATATGTACAATCGTGTAAAATTTGAACAGCAACTTTTAGATAGACCAATGCAAGGGCAGAGTCCTTACTTACTGAATGCAGGACTCCAATATGATGTGGATGAGCTTGGATTATACACAACTGCATTGTTTAATGTAGTGGGTCGTAGGATATTGTATGTAGGCAATGAGCAATTGCCCCCTATTTGGGAAGCTCCACGTCCTCTATTAGACTTTCAGATTTCAAAGAAACTGATGCAAGGTAATGGCGAAATAAAATTAAACATCTCAGATATTTTCAACAGACCCGCCAACTTTTATCATGATTTAGACAATACAAAATCATACAGCTCAAATGTAGATGCACTAGCACTACGCAGAATTTATGGTACTAATGTATCCATCAGTTTTGGTTATACTTTCAAATAAATATTTTTAAAAAAAATTATCAAACAAATAGAAATGAAAAAAACAATTTTTTACAATCTGCTTGCTGTTTGCATCATATTGCAATGGAGTTGCCGTAAGATTGAAGTAGATGGTACACCAGATAGTGGTGGAAATAATAATGTAGAAGAGGAATTGATATTAGAAGGAAAAATATCTGCAAACCGCACATTGAAAGCAGGTAATATTTACATCATACGCGGTATTGTTTACGTTATGAATGGCGCTACATTAACTATTGAACCCGGCACTGAAATTCATGGTGAAAAGGCAGCTACTTCCCGAGGTACATTAGTAATAACAAGAGGTGCAAAAATCATTGCCGATGGCACAAAAGATAAACCCATAATTTTTACAAGCAATGAGCTTTCAAAACAGCGTGGGGATTGGGGCGGTCTTGTTATATTAGGTAATGCTCCAACTAATGCATCATTTAATGGCACACAAGGCATTGGCTCTATTGAAGGTGGTATTAATAATGCAGAGCAGTTGGGCGTGTATGGTGGGGTTGACAATAATGACAATAGCGGAATACTGCGTTTTGTACGCATTGAATATGCCGGGTATGCTTACTTGCCGGATAACGAAATTAATAGTCTAACAATGGCTGGCGTAGGAAAAGGTACGATCGTGGATTATGTTCAAATTATAAAAGCAAATGATGATGCAATTGAATGTTTCGGTGGTTCAGTAGATTTAAGACATATTGTGATAACAAGTACGCTTGACGATGATTTTGATACTGATAATGGATACAGTGGTACAGTACAATGGGGCATTGTAGTAAGAGATAGTGCCATAGCTGATATATCAAAAAGTAATGGATGGGAAAGTGATAATGACGCTAATGGAAGTACGCTCACCCCGGTTACATCTGCGGTATATAGCAATATTACCATCATTGGTCCAAGACAGGCGCTTACTAATTTAGGTAGTTCAAATTATAATGCCGGAGCACACTTAAGGCGCAATACCGCCATCTCAATTTTCAATTCAGTTATTATGGGTTTCCCTACGGGAATATTATTGGACGGTAGCAAAGGCACACCTACCGACCTGAATATAACAGGAGGCACACTTTTATTACAAAATAATGTAATAGCTGGTTGTAATACTGCATTAAATTATGCAGCAAGTGCATCATCTCCTACGGGATGGACTGCTCAGACTTTTATTGATTGGTTTAATCAAGCTGCTAATAATAATACAACCTATGCTACGAATGATGAGGCTGGTTTAACCAATGCATTTGCTTACTCCAATCTTGACATCACGCCAAAAGCAGGAAGTCCGCTTTTGTCAGGTTCTTCATTTGGAAATGCTAAGCTGTCCATTTTTACACCTGTTGCCTACAGAGGTGCATGTGGCATGGATGATGCAGACTGGTGGAAGGGTTGGACCGTGATGGATATGACAAAATAAATGCTGAAACATACTATAAAATTAATTGCCCGACATAGCTTGACGGGCAATTTTTATTTAGAATTTAGTCGTATATTTTTAAGTAATGACTAAATAACTAAGTTTAATATTCCTATAACAATTTCATATGCAAAATCAAAGCATAATAGGTATAGTAGTGAGCTTATTCCACAATAATTTTCTCTTGTTTTACTTCACCATTACCAATCAATTGTACCATATATATTCCCTTTGAAATGGAAGGTAACAGGAGCTTATAAGTCCCTGTTGGATTTGTAATGATTTGTTGTAGTACGATTTTTCCTCTCATGTCTAAAATCCGAATATTCTGATAATTGCCATCTAATAAAATATTGATCTGATTATTTTGTACTAATGTGGGATAAACGAATTGTGTATTATTAAATATTCCTTTTTGTGCAGATGCAATAGGAGCGGGGCTTGCAGTAACATTGTAAATTTTACCATTATTACTTACTGCATACATTTCTCCGTTTTCATCTTCACCAAAGCTGGCAATACTGTTTGGGCATTTTTGTCGTACTACATTCCATCCACCACTACCATTTGGATTTATTTTCCAAAGATTTGCTGTAATATAATCAGCACACAAATAATATCCTTGTAGTGAAGGATACTGCGTACCTCTATACACAAATCCTCCTGTAATGCTGAATCCACCTGTGCTTAAATTATGCGTATAATCAAAGATTGGAAACACATAATTACTACTGGATCCACAGCCTGTAAGATTATAACCAATGCTTCCTTCATAACAACGCCATCCATAGTTAGCGCCCTTTGCATTGGCAGCCGTTAAATAATTTACTTCTTCTCTTTTATCTTGACCTACATCTGCAATCCATATATCTCCATTGAGGCGATCAAAACTCCATCTCCAAGGGTTGCGTAGTCCTACTGCATAAATTTCATCCTTTATGTTAGGATCATTAACAAAAGGATTGCTGGCGGGTATGGTGTAGTATGGTGCTGTATTTGTAGCTACATTAACCCTAAGCATTTTTCCAAAAAATACATTTCCATTTTGTGAATTATTAAATGGGTCTCCACCATCTCCACCATCGCCTATAGTTATATACAAAAAATTGTCCTTGCCAAAAAAGATATCTCCACCATTGTGGTTTGTAAAACCACCCGGCTTTGGAAGATTAAAAAGAATCCGTTCAGAACTAAACAAAGCAGAATCAGGATTTGATTTACTCACCTGATACCTGGCCACGGTAACATTGCCATCTAAATCTGTGTAGTAAATAAAAAAATAGCCCAATTGTTTATACTTAGGAGGGAAAGCTATACTTAGAAATCCTTGTTCACCATTAAGATTAGTTTTACTTGATATATCTAAAAAAGGTTTTGGTTGTACAACGCCGTTCTTTATGATTTTTATTTTTCCATCCTGCTCTACTACAAAAAGGCGGTTGCTGTTGTCATTGGCATTTGTAAGTTTAACCGGTGATGCAAGCCCGCTTACAAAAAGTGGAAATGAAACCGTAGGAGCTTGTGCAAATAAACTAAAGTTAGATAAGTACAAAAGCACCGTGATGGCTAAATGCAGCCCATGAATTTTTTTCATCATTTATTTTTTTTGAATGAATAAATATTTGTTTTCTACGAGTGCGGAGTGCAGCAATATAATGGATAACAAGTATGATTTTATAAAGTTTATATGGGCAAATAAAAATAAGTTTTAATGCTGTTGTATTTTCTTCTTTAGCATAAGACTTATTGTTCCATGATGCCATATCTAAAGATTCATTCGCAAGGTTTTGGATATGATTTTACATTTTTATTGATGTAAGTATAAACAAGCTGATGCGTACAAGAAGTTTTATAATATATGTTTTAGGTCAAAGAACTAAATACTCCAAATTATTTATTCCTATATGTTTGCAAAAAAAATTATGGCTACCGGATTATTACATTTACACAATATTTTACGCTGGATTATACTTATCTTTTTAATCATAAACATAGTTGGTCTTTTTAGCGGAAAGGTAAAACTTAACCTGAGTAAATACCTACTTATTTTTTCTCATATCACTTTGCTAATAGGATTGTATCAGTATTATTTTAGTGAAACTGTTGGTTTAAAAGTTATGTTGGAACAGAAGGGAAGTTTTGGTGCTATCATGCAAGATTCATTCTCCAGATTTTGGGCTGTTGAACATTTTGCAGGAATGTTAGCAGCAATAATTTTTATTACAGTCGGTCATATTAGTTTGAAAAAATCAGGCAATGCAAAGCGAACTGCTGTTTTCTATTTGCTTGCATTAATGGTTATATTAGCTGTGGTTCCATGGCCTTTTAGGGAAGGTATTGCAAGGCCCTTATTTCCAGGGATGTAATGTACGATTTACTGCATAATGAAATACTTTGCTATATGTGTTTTAGTCTTGTTCACATACACCACATTTGCGCAGCCTGAAAAAAAATTAACTGCTACTACAGTATTAAAATTGCCGGAAGAGCAGCTGGGTAAAAATGCCACCATTTCTTGGAATCCTACAGCACAAGTGTATGTTTCCATACATTCAGATAGTGCTACCTATTCAATTCATGTTTTTGCCAAAGACGGGCAATTGATAAAATCTGAAAAGCAGAAAGCTGATGCCCAAATTTGTGGAGTATGGTATAATAAATTCAAGAATGAATTGCAGGCTAATTTGTATGGCCGTGCGGGTTGGGTTAAATGGAATTTAAATGAAAAGGGTATTCCACAACAGGTAGATTATATTTTCAATGAAATGATACAACCTGACGATGAGTCTGTTGGTTTTTATGACGAAATTTCGGATATTGTTTATTTTCTTTATGGTAGTGCAATCTACTATTTTGATGCAACCACAGGTGCAGGCAATAACAATGTGATCAATCTATATATTGGTTATACTCCAAAAGAAATAAGTGATGATAAATCCATCATTCAACATTTTAATAATGGAGACATACAGCAGGGCGTTTATAATTCAACTAATGCTGTATTGGTTTTTGCTAACGAAAAAGCAACATTTGGCATGCTCAATATTGAAAAAAAGCAAATAGAATTGTATAGCAAAAAAACTGGTATGCTTGAAACAGTTTTCCGATTACCATCTGAAATATCGGGATTACCTGAAAAAAATAATTTTGGATATTGCAATGGAAGATATTGGATATATTCTTCAGAAATCAATAGTTGGATGGCTTTTGAGGATATGACAAACAGTTTACCAGTGAAACCTTAAACCTACCATCAAGTCCTTATTTTTGCAGCATGCATGATCAGCTCCATCTGTTGCACAACATATATACTCCTCATTTAGAGCAGGAATATTTTATACTTTCTGATCAAGATGTAATGATACCCGGAGGTCCAATTTTTTCGCTGAAAAAAATAAATGCAAGGAAGAAAGAAATGGCACCTATCGATATTGGTTTATTGATCTATCATAAGCATACAAAAAATGAGTCTGAAAATTATTTAGAAATAAGATATTGTCTTTCTGGCAATAAATATTGCGATGCTGCTGTTTGTTATGACTGTGATACCAGTAGCAAGAAATGCAATTCGCATAAAGAAAGTATAAACCTTTATGCGTTTCGTTTTTATTCAAACACCCTAAAACAATTTTTTCAACAGTCGGGTTCTGATGATGAAAGAGAAAAGGTATTATCATTTCATCATGAGCAATCTTTTACAAAATCTTTCACACTTTGTCAGCGAAAGCGAATGTTGCTCCAGCAATTGAGCAATCATGGTTATGAAGGGGCTTTAGAAAAAATATACTTGCTGGGTAAAACGCAGGAGTTGCTGCTGTATAGTTTAGAATGTTTGCAAGGAAAAAAGGAAATTCAATTTGTCTGTAAATTTCTCTCTGATGAAGAAGGTAGAAATCGAATCTATAAAGCAAGAGATATATTGTTAGACAACTTAGGGGATCCAATTACAATCAAAGGGCTGAGTCGAAAAGTGGCTATGAATGAGTGTTATCTTAAAAAAGGATTCAAAGAAATTTATGGCACCACTATCTTCGATTTTTATCAGCAGAAACGAATGGAGTATGCTGAAACTTTATTGAATGAAAAAGGATATAACGTTACAGAGGTTTCTTTGATTCTGGGGTATTCATCCATTTCACATTTTTCTGCTGCATTTAAAAAATATACGGGTATCAAACCCTGTGAATTATTACGTTAATCAAATAAACTAATGGATATAGCTACCAAAGCCTCGTTTCTTCAAAATAATTTTATAAGACTATTGTCTTCACTATTGCCAACTGAAACCGGAATTTGGGGCGTATTAAATGCACAGCAAATGGTAGAGCATTTTTCGGATGCATTTCGTATAGCATCAGGTTCTAAGGGAAATATAAAATTATTGACCCCGGAAGAACATGTAGAAAAGATGCAAATTTTTTTAAGAAGCAGCAAGCCATTTCGGGAAAATACAAAGAATGCTTTAATGCCTGATGAACCTACTGCAGTGAAGCATAGGAATATGGAAGATTCCATTTCGGAATTGGATTTTGAAATTGGTGTTTTTTTTAATCGCTTTAAAGCAGATGAACACCTTGCTACGCTTAATCCTTTTTTTGGATGGCTCAAGTATGAGGATAATGTGCTTTTGCTGTATAAGCATGCATTGCACCACTTGGTTCAATTTCGTTTATGGACATACAAAGAAGGTCAGATATGATGCATTGTCGTGATATGTTTTACGTTTGATCTAGCCACTTTACCCAAACCATATCATCCAATAAAATATTATTCTTAATTGTGGCTTTTCTGCGAACGGATTCCAAATAAAACTTGTTTTTGCGCAGTACTTTATTTGATGCCTCATTGTGTGCAAAAGTGGTAGCATAAATTCTAACTAAATCAAAATTATTTTGAATATATGCTATTAATAGTTGGAGCGCTTTTGTAGCAATACCTTTGCCCCAGTAAGGCTCTGCAATAAAATATCCCACTTCTGCTGTTTTTCTATAAATATCCTCCTGCAAGAGTATGCCTGCACTTCCCGCTACCCATCCGTCATATTCAATACAAAAATTTAATGTGGGTTTTTCTTTTTTTGTAGAAGCAATCCATGCTTTTGCATCCTCAATTGTATAAGGATTAGGAAGGCGATCTCTCACATTATCCCATATCTTTTTATTATTGGCCATGAGCGAAAGAGGTACAGCATCTTCCATTTGCCAAGGTCTCAATTTAATTGCATCCATATTAATCAATCAAGTGAAAATAGAAGTAATAAAATATAAATCGGATTTTTTCTTTTCTTGGTATTGAAATACTATATAGAACTTATTTATGTTCAAAAAAAAGAGGCTATCCGGTAAGACAGCCTCTTTAAATATCTGCTAACTAAATTCAGCAATATTTTTTACCGTGACTTGGTAATTTCTATGATCAATTTTAGTTGATAAGAATTGTCATTGTTTGTTTTTGACTACCATCAGCAATTGTCATGATATAAGAACCATGAGCCAAATTGCTCACATTTAAAGTTTGGTTTGTAAGTGACAATATCTTATCAAAACTTCCACGAAGTACTACTTTTCCATCACTGCTCAGCAAGTAATAGCTGGCTGCGTTATTTTGTATTTGGCCCAGTTTAATATTGATGATATTCTTAACCGGGTTTGGATATACAGAAAAAATAGAGGCAACTTTGTCGAAGTTTACACTTTCAACTTTTGTGATGGTAGATTTGCCATCAAGATCCACTTGCTTAATGCGATAATAGTTTTTGCCTTGTAATGGTAAAGCATCAGTAGCTGTATAATTATTTGTTGAAGTACTGTTTACAACTTTTGATTGTATAAATAATATTTCTTTCCAATTATTGCCATCTGTGCTTCTTTCTACTGCAAATCCTTTATTGTTTATTTCAGTAGCAGTACTCCATTTTAATAGAGTAGTATTTCCTTGCTTACTTACATTAAAACTATTAAAGCTTACAGGTAAAAGTTTATTATAGAAATAAACATTGTCCACATACACTGTGCTTGTAGAAGCTACGAATATCATTTGAGCAAGATGTGATCTTGAAGCCAATCCTGTAAAATCACTCATTGGTATATCATAACTTACCCACTGATTGAGTGCAGGAGTAAATGTTAATTCAGATTCAGTATCATCACCACCTGCAAAAGCACCATCAGCACCAAAATCAACTAATTTGATTTTAAAAGTAGTAGCATCAGGAGTCCAAATATCCACATGATAATAATCCATAGTACTTGCATCAATTGGATTTGTAGTAAATTCAATACCTGCAAAAACAAGGTTGGTATATTTCTTTGTATCGTTGCCTGCTACTTGTACATCTGCTACATCTGCATTATCCCATGGTGCTGACCATGTATCTACTGGTACATTTGTGTAAGCATTACTAAACAATGAAATAACACCTTCTGAATTAGCGGTTGGTGTAGGTGCAGCCTCAGTTGGTTCATTACCCACCGAGCCACCACCTTTGTAGAAATAAATATTATCTACATAGTAAGTATAATTTTTACCTACTTCTACAACAAAAAGCATTTGTGATAATTTAGACCTTGAACCAAGAGTGGTAAAGCTACTCAATGGAATGTCTAAACTTACCCATTTACTTTTATCAGTAGGATTTGACACTGTGGCTTCTGTTGGACTTACTCCCGAAAAATCTACAAGCCTTACATCGAGACTAGCGCCATTTGGCGTCCATACATCCAAATGCATAAACTCCATGTTAGTAGCATCTACCGGAGTACCAAAGAATTCTACACCCGCAAAATGATAAAGCTCATATTTTTTTGTATCATTTCCTGATATCTGGAGTTCTGTGTATTTGTGATTACCACTACTCCAACCTGTGGACCATGTGTCAACCGGATTATTGCTGTATGAATTACTAAATAATGAGATTACATCACTTGCATTTCTTGCAGGTGGTGTAGGGGCAGCAGTTGTTGGTTCAGCTAATTGAGCAGTAACATTTACAGTTAGGGTACCAGCTGCTGCAATGCTTCCAAGTTTGGCTGTTATGGTTGCTGTACCTTGTGTTACCGCTGTACCTATACCTTGATTATCTATAGTAGCAACAGCATTATTAGAGCTCATCCATGTAAAATATGGTCTTGCAGTTTGCATAGCACCTTCAGTGACAATAGGATATGTAGTAACAGTACCATTTGCATTAAAGTTTTGACCTATTGCTTTCGTAATCTCTTCTGTAGCAAATGCCGCGGTAGGTGTACCTAATATAGCACTAGATACATTTTCATACTGTATATCATCAATCCAGATATTATATGCACCCTCTCCAGCACCTTCAGCAAAATGGAATAAACCTGTTTCTGCTGTAAGTAATGATGAAACTGGAATGGGTATATAATACTTAGTCCATGTACTTGACAATACAACTCCATTACGTTCTAGTGCATACACCGTTGTAGCAGCATTATTGGCAATACCTGCAACATCCAATTTAAAAGCAGGATTGTCATTTTTTGCCCAAAATGTAAGGGCTGTATAACTGCTTAAATTAGTAGGCGTAGCAGAAACCAAAGCACCACCGGTATAGCCTGATGTAACTGGAATTTTCAGCGAAGATGTACCAGTGTGGCTTTGACTATTGTCAATAGAAAGGGTATTGGTGGAGCCACCAAAAGCTGTGAATGTAACGCCGGGGGCGTAATCATCCGAAAACACAACCAACTGTGCATTTGCTGATAAAGCAAATATCAGAAGGCTAAGGATACTTGTAAATTTTTTAAACATTGTTTATATTTTAAATAGTGGAAAAACGTTTTTAAGTGCAGCGGGTATGTTGATACCAAAATAATAATCAGGGCGGATGTTTTCCGATTTTCTCTAAGCATTCACATGCTTCTGTTGTAGTAAAAAAAGTCATGAGTTTTATTTAATTTGTTGTGAGGACTTGTCTAGATTGCATGGTTAATTTTGGGGTGCGGTCTTCTCTAAATAAACCCCAATGTTTTTCTGGCTCTAAAGGATGATTTGAACCTTTCCAGGGTTCATCAAATGCTTCAAAAAAACAAGTTAATATATTTTCCTTTTCACTCCATTCCATCAAATCTTCAAAATATATTTTTTGATTTTCTTCATTCACATGCTCAGGATTTATGCCCCTTCCATTTGAATTGGTGGCCCATCCTGCTTCTGTTATAGTAACAATTTTATTGGGGAACTGGTTTGCTACTGCGTAATAATTTTGCTTTGTATATTCTATAGATTCATGAATATGCTTGTACTCCCATACCGGATAAGTATGTATGGATATAAAATCGAAAGCATCAATAACAGGTTTCAACTGATTGATCCAAGGTAAATAGTTTTCACAAAATGTAACGGGCTGCTTGGCAGATTGCTTTACGATTTTAGCATATTCTGCAACTTTTGCTACCGGTACAAAATGATCTGTCCAATCTACACAGGCTTCATTGCCCACTGATAATGAGAAAATGGTTTCAGGAAATTGATTCGCAAATTGAATGAGTTGTTTAATTTTTTGCTCATTGCGGTTAGCATTTTTTTCTAATTGTTTTTCATCATACACACCACCACCCCAAGGGCATCCGAAATTATTCATTTCAGCTTCTATATATGCACCAAGCATTATTTTAAAATCAAGTTGCTCTTTTTGGATTACATCTAAAACAGTTTTTGCATGTGTATCGCAATCATATAATCGAAGATATTTCCAATCTTTTTGTAATAATATCAAATCTTCTTTTACCTCTTCATAAGAAGGGTAAACATTGCCTGGGTGTTGTCCATCTCTAAATCCTGAATAACAAATTGCTTTGCCAGGCAAAAGCTCATATTGATCAAAAAAATTCATGCTTAGTATTTCAATTTTTCATGCTTATCCCAAATGCCCCAGTAGGCGCCTACAACACCTTCTGCACCCACTTTCCATGATTCATCAAAAGATGAAAAGTAGAATGTTGGTATATTGTCATTTGCTGACCATAACTGTGTGTTTATAAAATAATCTCTTGAACTTTTTTCTGAAGGAACAGAACCTTTGAGTGTTTCGCCCATACTAGGCCAGCCGGTTTCTGTAATGATTACTTCTTTGCCATTGGCTGCTGCTTTGGCTTGGTAATACATTTGTTTCATATAGTCCAATGAATTCTCAAAAGGGCAACCTTCCCAGAATGGATAACAATTGCAGAGTATCACATCACAGGCTTCTGTAATTCTATGCCTATGCGAAAACTCATAATAAGCATCTACATAGCCAACAGGTATATGTGGTATTTCAGCTTTTACATGGTGTATAAATTCGAGTAATTCATCTTCTGTAAGATCTTTTCTATACATTACTTCATTGCCTACGGCAGCTATATCTACCAAGCCTTCTTTGGCCAACTGAAGCAATCCATCAATTTCTCTTTTATTAATTTCAGGATCATTGCCAAGCCATGCACCCACCAATGTTTTAATACCCATTTCTTTAGCAATGCGGGGTATCCATTCATTGCCTTCTGTGCAAGAAAATGAACGAATCCATTTAGTGTGTGGTTTTAATATATTCATACGACGACGCACCTGAGCTTCGGATATGATATCACCGGGTTTTTGTCCATCTTCATAGAGACTGAAACAAAATCCGTGTACACCATTTTGCAGTATTTCGGCAAATAAATCTTTTAGTGTTTCTTCAGATTCACCGGCTACATAACTACTTGCCGAATCTGGCCGAAGTGATAATATGTTTTCTTTTCTAAATGACATATATATGTGTTGATTTAATATTTTAATTTTTCATTTTCATCCCACAGCCCCCATGAGGTTCCAGCCCAACCTTCATCATGCATTTTCCAAGCCTCATCAAATGAGGAGAAATAAAACATTTTTATTTCGGCATGAGCTGCCCATGTTTGTGATTCCACAAAGTAAAGCATTTGATTGGTTTCGTTTGGCACAGCTTCTCCAGATACATCACCTTTACTCGGCCATCCTGTTTCTGTAATCATTATCTCTTTACCGTTTGAGATGGCTTTTGTTTTATTGTACATTTCTTGCAAGTATAATCCTGCATGTTCAATGTTGGCTCCTTCCCAAAAAGGATAACCATTAATGAGTACTTTATCTGTTGCCTCTACCAGTTTTGGATGGTTGATGTATTCATTGTAAATATCAACATAACACACGGGAACTCCCATAGCATTATTTTTCACATGCCTGATGTAATTCAATATTGTCTCTTCGTTTTGATCACCTCTGAACAACACTTCATTTCCTACACAGGCAATATCCACATTCCCTTCTTTTAGAAGACGAATCAATGAAGTTATTTCAAGGTTATTTTTTTCACTGTCTTTTCCAATCCATGCACCCATCATTACTTTTAAACCCATTTGCTTTGCCATTTTGGGTATCATTTCATGCCCATTTGTAGAGGAGAATACGCGTATCCATGATGTATGATCTGCAAGTACTTTAAGTCTTTTTTCTATTTGCTCCTCAGTAATTGCATCATCTGGATTTTGGTTTTCAGAATAGGGGGTGAAACAAATGCCATGCATCTTTTTTTCAAAAGTCTCCTTGAATTTTTCAAGTATTGCTTCCTTGCCTAAAACGTCAATATCAATTCCCGTATTAAAATAGGTGGGATATTTTTCGAGTAATTTTAATTTGGATAAGCCCTTTAAATCAATACCAGCAAACACACTGTTTATTCCGGAACCACTTGGCTTTGGTGCTTTTCTTTTGGCTATAAGATCCCTTACTTCTAATGCTTTAGTTTCATCAATGTCATAATCTTTCATGGCCCAAATAGCAGTGAGTGTACCTATTATTGGAATGCCTACAAAGAAAATTCTTAGCCAAAACATGGTTTCTTCAGTTTGTGTAGCAGCGTTCGATTTAAAAGCTACCAGAGAAAGAATTAAACCACTTAATAAACCGGCAACTGCAGTTCCAAACTTTACCATCCACCAATAAATGGCACCCAAACTTCCTTCTCTTCTTTTGCCCGTATTTAACTCGTCTATATCAATTACATCTGATGTCATTGACATCATTAATGTAAACAAACTACCTATTCCAAAAGAAAAGAAAGGTAATGCAAAAAGAAACAGATAAGGTTTGCCCGGTACAAAAAGCAGATACAATAAAATATAACCGAAGATTGATATGCCTTGTGAAAAAAGGAAGGCTTTCTTTTTTCCAATTTTTTTAGACATTCTGGCTACAATTGGTATTACCAAAAGTGTAGTAATTATGGCGCCTACACTTCCAAATAATGTTGGCCATAATCCAAAGCCATTTTCATTTCCTTTAAACAAATAATATTTTATAATAAAGTAAGAAAAGCCGGCAGTGGTTTGAAAAGCATTAAAAATTAAAAAAGTTGCAATACAAATTTTCCTAAACGGTTTTATTTCAACGGAAGCTTTTAGCCCCTCTTTTATTTCTCCAAAACTATTTAGTATGCCTTTCAAATCAATTGGACTATAGTTTTCATGTAATGTGGATTTGCTGGGAATAAAGAATGCGGGAATAGCTGCTAGAATGGCACAACCAATTGCAACATATATTGAAAGGCTTCTAACAGCAGAATCGCTGGAAGGAAACAAACTCGTGTCGGCCATAATTACCCAAAACCACGGTGCAATAACCCAGGCTAATTGCCCTATAAGCTGAGATGTAGCCATAATACTGGTCCGCTCATGAAAATCTTCACTCATTTCATATCCCATAGCTACATAAGGAATACTAAAGATGGTAAGGCCAGTATAGAAAATTAATGAAACACCTAAAAAGTAAATAAAATTATAAGTAACTCCATCTTCTGCATATAGCTGCCACATGAATGCAAACGAAATTCCCAGAATAATAGCACCTGCCAATACATATTGTCTTCTTCTACCCCATTTTGATTTTGTATTATCACTCACATATCCCATGATAAGATCTAATAAGGCGTCATAAAATTTTGGTATGAAATAGGTCAAACCAAGTAATAGTCCACTAAAACCTAATTTTTCAACTAATATAACAGTGAAAATCCCCAGCGCTGCTGGAAACATTTGATTGGCAAGCATACCTAAGCCAAAAGCTATTTTTTGACCTATTGGCACTTGCTTGATATTGCTAGTATTACTCATATAACTGAAATTTTAGTTGATTTAAAATTACTTTTTTATTACAATTGTTTGAATGGCTTTTGCACTTATTACTGTGCTCACTCTTTGGTTGTTTATGGAAATTTTACAAGCTTTTTCTTGATCACCCGGATTGAACAACACCACAGCTATTGACCCATCCGGATTTTGCGCAGCAGTAATTTGTAAACTACTGTCTGCATTTGTATATCCAATTCTTATAGCACCAGGTCTGATGAATTTACTAAAATGTGAAAGTGTATAATAGAGTGGAGTAAAATATACTTCATCAGTGGCAGTATCTACAATAACAGGAGCTGTACACCAGTTTTTAAACCAGTTTGGTCCTCCTTGTTTATCCAACACCATATTCCAATCTATCCAACCATCTACCCTATTATTTAAGCATCCGATGATATCCCCGGCGTATCGAAATACAGGTGCATATTTTGGATGTAAATATTTCTCTTCTTCACTTGCCCAATCCCAACCCCAATCAGTGGCTTCTTTACTCCAGTACCAATTGTCGTCTTTCCAGTGTGGCACATCAGCATCAATGCATGCCTCTGTGTTGATGATATATTTATGTGGTGCTTTTTCATAAGTATGTTGCAATGATTCGGAAAATACATCATAAGTACTAGCATACCAATGTACTGCCATTCCTGAAAAATATTTTGCTGATGCTTCATCTGCATACATTACATCGGCCCATTGTTTTAATGCATCTCCACGGTTTTGATCATAGCCCAAAATCTTGACGGCAGCATGTCCATTTTTTTCAAGATATGGCCCAAGAAAATCTTTTACAAAGGCAGTCATTTCTTCGGGAGTAAAATCCATACTTTCCCAATTCTTTCCATTACCTAAGGGCTCATTTTCAACTGTAATTCCCCAAATGTCAATGCCTTCTTTTTTATATGCATCCAAATATTTAGCAAAATATTTAGCCCAAGTATTGTTGTATTGTGGTAATAATTTACCACCACGCCAATCATTATTATCTTTCATCCAAGGTGGTGCTGACCATGGAGATGAAATGATTTTAAATCCTTCAGAGGAAATTTTCATCGCCTCTTTGATGATGGGTATCAAATCTTTTCTATCTTCATCGATGGTAAAACTATTTAAGGCAGTATCGCCGGGTACTGTAGCATAGGCATAATGGTGTGTGGAGAAATCGCAGGAGTTAATATGTGTTCTGGTAAGAGAATATTTTGCACCATCGTCTCCAAAATAAGCTTCCAAAATTTTTGTTCGATTGGCTTCACTTAGTTGATTGAGCAGGGTAGCTGTAGCTTGTGTAAATGAACCCCCAAACCCAGTTATGGTTTGGAATTTTTCGTTTGTGTTTATTGATATTTCAATTGGATTTTGAGCGGTAGATTCTTCTCTTATGGGTGTCAAAGCATTTCCAGCTGCGGAGGTTTCAAAAATTTCCACTCTATAGTTTTCATTATTTGTACAACTCAATATTGTAATCATTATGATAAATGATATGATTAAATGTGATAGATTTTTTTTGAAGAAGTCTTTAGTCGATTTCATACTAATCTAATAATTTTTTTTGGGGTATTAATACATCAATCCAAAGCAGACTATCAAGACCTTTGTATGTTTTTGAAATTGGTCTACCATTTCTAGTCAAGTTTTTAAAAACACCTTCATCAACCATATTCCAAAGAGCATATTTTGCCTCTGATTGTATGTTTATCAAACCAAAATGATTTTCTGAGTGCATTGGATTAGCACTATTTTTCCAACTTTCATCAAATGCTTCAAAATAAAAACAACTAACATTATTTGCATTGGACCAGTCTCTCATTAAATGATAATATTGTGCAGCTTTATACTCATCCACAGCCATGGAACCTTTAGGGCCGTAAAGTTCATTGCAAACAGATGCCCAGCCGGTTTCTCCAATATGAACGGGCTTTTGTACACCTATTGATTTCATATAAGATACAACGCTGTCATATTGAGCTACTGCATACAGTGCTGCACGATTTATAGCAGCATCAATTTGTTCTTTCTTATTCAAATTTTGCTCTGAAGTTTTCACACCCCAAAACGCTGGATTGTAGTGTGTATCATGCATGGGGTAGGTATGTACAGATATATAGTCAACAGTTTGTATAAGTTTGTTCAATGCGGTTACATGATATTCACTTCCACCACCACCCCAGGAAGCAAAATTGTCAGAACTTGTTATCCATAAATCTTTAGGCAATTTGTTTTCCTTTTTCAGGGTTTGTAAATATGTTACCCACTTTAAAATAATATCTGGTGTTACATAATAACCTGTTGCCCAGTTTACCATTGCTTCATTGCCAACGGCAATAATTTTTACAATATCAGGATATTGATTTGCCAACTTTACGGCGGTGGCAATTTCTAGAGCATTTTTCTCACTTTCTTCCGAGTGTATTGGAGGAATATTCGTCCAAGCATTTTTACAATCAATCCAAGCCCCCATCATTACATACATTTCAAAATCGGTTGTTTCTTTTTTTAGCTCCGCAATGGCTTGAAGTAAGTTATTAATTTCAGGTAAAAAAACATTATAAGTTCTTAATAACTTAATGTTTAATGCAGATAATATTTTTAAATCTTCTTTTATTTCAGCTACTGTAGGTGTTACATCTCTTGTGTTTGTTCTATATCCACCATAGCATATTGCCTGATAATTTTTATTGCCCAAAATTTCAGCAGCCGTTTTATCAACAGTACTTTTCGGTGATATGCTACCGCAGGAGCAGGCAATCAAGCAAATGAATGATATGGATATCAGTCTGATCATGATCTCAAAATATCTGCATTGATGTGTACGATTACAGTTGTTATCTCTCCTGTTCTATGATAGATTTTTGTACTAATGTCTGCATTTAAAGTGTTTCCTTCAAATGATTCAATTGTACCATTGGCATGATGCACTTCTATTTTATTTTTTGTTGCTTTGGTATAAACAACCGGCACCTGGCAAATAGAAAATGCCAAACTGTTTTCTGAAACCATTATCTCTTTTATGCTGCCATCTGAAAGTACAAAACTGGCAGTGCTATTATGCGTCAAAAATTCGGAAGCAAACAAGAGTTGGGGCTCAAATTTTAGATTGCCATCTTTTAATTGTATGCCCAGCTCTGCTATGCGGCATAGAATGTCTTCTTTAACCTGACCTGTCATACCCGGCTGCTGTGCACCTTTATTGAATGGTGTATGAGAATAAGGAGTAATAGGAAATGCGCCAAACAATTGCGGAGACTTATGAACACCAATGCCGGCTTTTACATCATAATACTGATCAATGAGTGTGGATACAATATCAGCATCGGCATTTTGTTGAATGGCCTGTAAACAAACTTCTACAACTGCCACTCCCAACTTTGAAACCATATGCCAGTATATGGAGCCCAAACCTTCATAACCATAAAAAGTACCAGACCTACCAGTAAATTCTTTATGATTAAATACATCTTCAAATAGTTGTAATATAAGTGCTTTCTCCTTTGCTACCAGCAATAAATATTTTGCACCGAGGTTATTTAAACCAATCAATAAATCGCCGGCATTTTTGAAGTTGCCATTAAAATGATAATGACCATTTATATCTTTTTCAATGATGGCTGTATTTTGATCATTCAACAATTTGTTCAATAGCTCAGAGCCTTGTACTGCTGCCGCAGGAAGGGTATTTCTTTCTGAAAATTTCAGCAAAGATTTATTGGGATAAAGTATATAGCTGTTTTGATCTGCTCTATATAATGCACTCTTTTTTAAAGATTTTAATACGTCTGCATTTTCTTTTGGTGAAAGCAATCCCGAACTTAGCACGGCTACTTGTCCTTCTAACATTTCGCTGAGGTAGCCAATCTTTAAAGCATCACCCTCAAAACTCAAAAGATTATAGGCATGATATAAACCATCATTTCTTTTATTGGCCCTTATTGAATGCTCTGCAAATTGAATGGCATTGTTGATAAATGCAAGAATGTCAGCTGTGGATACTTCTTTCGTATCTGCAGTAAAGCCCTGCTCATAAATCTGTAACCTATACTTACTTCCTGCTTTGCCCAATGCGTCTGTTATATTCTTTCTGTCAATATCTGAAATAGGAGTGGAGAGGAGCGGTAAGTTGTGAGAATAAATAGTTGACAGCTCTGTAAAAAGAGCATAAAGCTCTTTTGATATAGGAATATTTTGTGCTGCAATATTTGAAAATATGGGTTGAAGAAATTTTAAAAACCTGCGGAGATAGCATAGTGTAACCATTGATACACCATTGCCCACCAATGCATTATTGGCATCATTCCATTCAGGTCTTTGTGTATTCATCCAAATGCCCGCTTCCGGAATAAAATTTGACAATTTTGAAAGCACTGTTGCCAATATTTTCTCTAAGAAATTTACACGATATATTTCACTTGATGGATTACGGAGCAATGCACCGTCGGCACCCATTTCATGCATCCTTATATGAATATTTTTTTCATTGAGGTGGTCAAATTCGATGGTGTCTTTTGGATTTTTTACAATGTCATTATAGGCTTTGATTTTGTAAGGTACATTGGCATATACAAAATTCTTTTTGGCAAACATTTTTGCAATTGAACCTGCCTCATGTTGCTCTGCAAATTCTAAGAATTTTAATAGGTAAATAATCTGATGATCTCCCCAATAGCCAATATAACTCCAAGGATTATCTGGTTCTATTGTTTCCCAGTCAAAACCATCTTTTGTAACACGATATGGATTGTAGCCTTCAAAAGTGGTAGCATTTAAAAACTTTGAAATCATGCCTTCAATAAAAGAAGGATAGGAATATGCAAGGGCTTCCCAGTTTTGAAAAAGATCACGCCAGTTTCCTTGATAGTCTAATATTTCAGATCCGTCATTTTCATTTTTGATGTTGATGGAAAATTGATTCCAAGGGCGACTGGGGTCACCATGTCTGCGGCTAAATTTTAATGGAAGATATTCTGTGGCAAGTCTTATAAAATCTGGGTTTGAGGATGATGTGGCAATATTTTTTAAATCAAAAAGTGAAAATTCATCTGCCAGCGATGCCAATTCTGATTGTGCGGTTTGATAAACCGATTTATTTGCTTTTTGAAGATATTGTAAAAAATCCTTTTTGTGTATTTGGTAATTATTGTCAAATATTCCACCACGCATTATATTAAACAATACGTTGGAAAAATGACGTGTATCATTGAGTTTATCTGCTGTAAATTGAAAGCTGTCTGCTGCACCGGTCAACTGCTTGAGCTGATGTGTGCCTGCATCAATATCTGCAAGTATTTTATCTTTTAGTTGATTGTCATTTCTAATTTGATGGGACAAAGCTGCCACGGCAGAATGATTTTGATTCAAGTTGCCAATGATTAACCAATCTTTTTGTGCGCCTGCCTCAAGGGATACATTACTGACAACAAGATAACTTCCTTTTTCTCCTTTTATGTCATCTTCTTGATGAATATGTTGATTTAGTCTGAATGCTTTTAATTGTGTAGTAGAAAGCAAATAGACTGCATTGTCCAAACCTAAACTCCAGGCAATATTTGCTTTGAGCGCTTCTGCGGGTTCAGCTTTATCTACAATGATCGCACTCAGTGCAAAAATGCCAAGACCCACAGCAGGCAGTAGTTCTGATCTTTTATAAGCATCTGCCAGATTGCTGGTTTTTGTTTGTAAATCACGTGGTACACCAGCGGGAATGATGTTTTGGAAACCATCTACTAATTTTACTTCAATGGATTCATTAGCGTTATTCAATAATCTGGATTGCTTTACAAAACCAAATAGATTACTGCTATTCCATTCGTATTGAAATGTGAGATTAAGGTCAATATTTATTTCTTCGAAAAGTACCTTATTCGTCCATTTATTTTGATAAATATTTCTGGTAATGCTATATCTGCCTTCACCTCGATAAGAGAATGGTTCCCATAAATAAGTTGTCCCTGCTTTGCTGATTTGAAATATTGTTTTACTGCCTGTATTTTCTGCATGCTCAGTTATTTTATCATCAGTATAGTAGGGGAAGAATGCATGATCGGGATTTTTTCTTCCTGCGGAAATGCCTCCATTGCTGGATACAAACATCCAGTGATCAGAATTACTTACTATGCTCATAAAAAATGGGCGCATAGCATCGGTATCAGCTATTTTAAAAAAAGATTCGTTGTTGATTACAACTGTTTCAAGCATCGTAGTGGACATGTAAAATTAATATTCGTCAGTAAGAATTTTATTAACAAAAAGATAGTTAAGTCAATAGGTTTGAAAAACTTATTGACAAAAAAAGGAGTTGATATTTATAACATCAACTCCCAAAATATTTATAGGGTTCTATTGTTCATCATATACCCTAACATAATCAATAACCATTGATTGAGGAAATGAAGTACCTGATGTGGGAAAGCCGACATAAGTACCACCTACCGCAATATTGAAAATGAGGAAGAATGGTTTGTTATACACCCAGTCCCCTGCAAGATCAGCAGGGGTAAGGCGATTGTATAAGTAATCATCAACAAAAAAATCAATGTAATCTACACCCCATTCTACAGCATAAATATGGTAGTCTGTATCAAACCTTCCATCTGTGAGGGTATAAGCTTTTGTAACTGAATTGCCACCTGAATAACCAGGCCCATGTAATGTACCATTAATGATATATGGTTCTTGACCCCTTAGTTCCATAATATCAATTTCACCACATGCAGGCCAAGGATTTGTGGTTATATCTTCACCAAGCATCCAGAATGCAGGCCAAATACCGGGGCCTGATGGAGTTTTTAGCCTAGCTTCAATTCTTCCATAAGCTTTGGCAAATAAACCCTGTGTTTTTATACGGGCACTTGTAAATGGAGCCCCGCCAGTACCTTTATTAGTAGCAGTAATTTTTAAGTTTCCAAATCCATCATGAGAAACATTATCTGTACTACTGCTATAGTATTGCAATTCTTGGTTGCCCCATCCACCAGCACCTATGTCATAAGTCCAGTTTGTATCATCTGGTGCAGTGCCTTCTAATCCGTCAAATTCATCACTCCATACTAATTTATAAGATCTTTCTGGTAATGTTTGTTTACTTTCTTTTTTACAACTTGCAAACAAACCAACTGCACTGATTAGGAGCAGTGATTGTAAGGCAATTTTAATATTAAAATCTGTTTTTATATTTTTCATTTGAATGATTATTTGCTAAATTGAAATATTATTAATGCTTATTTCCTGAATAAAATGTTATCTAAATAAATATCTCCATTACCATCAAATTTCATCTGTATCACTTTGGTTAGATCTACAGTAGGTGTGAATGAAGTTAATGGTATGTCAACACTCTTCCAACCAGTGCCAGATGGAACAGTAAGTGTAAAAGGCACTTCCTTAGGCCCAGCACTAATTAAATACACTTTTAAACTTGTAGAATTTGTAGTGTAATAATCTAAGTGTAAGAAAGTTTTATCTGAAACATTTTGCGCTGATGCAAACTGCGTTCCTTGATAATTAAGTCCTTTATATACCAAAGTATTATTGCCTGCTATTGGCTTTTGGGAAACGACTGTTGCTTGACCCCAGTTTGGATTAAAATCAGTGCCTGCTAGATTAGTATATGTATCACTTAAAATGGATAGCACATCAGCAGAATTATATGAAGGAGTAGGCGCAGCGACTGTTGGCTCTGTAGATATTTTATGAAACAAAACATTATCAACAAAAACAGTAGGCAAAGTACCAGAAAGCACTAATTGCGCTAAATGGGCTCTTGAAGTTAATGTAGTAAAATTGCTTAATGGTACATCAATTGTAACCCAATTGTTAGTAACAAGGAGTGGGCTTGTAAATGTAAGTTCCGAAGAAGCATCATCACCTCCACCATAAACACCATTTGCACCAAAATCAACTAATAAAACTTTGAAGTTATTAGGTAAATTTGTTGGATCAGGTGTCCAAATATTCATGCGGAAATTTGTCATTTCCGTAGCATCTATAGGTTGAGATGTAAACTCTATGCCTACAAAATTTAAGTTTCTATATTTAATAACATCATCCGTGCCTGCCAGTTTTATGAAATCATTTTCTGCAGTTGAGTATAGCCAATGAGTATTCCAAGTATCAATGGGTTCATTTGGATATACATTGGAATACATCGAAATAACATTAGCTGCATCATAAGTAGGTAATGGGGCTATTGTAGCGGGTTTTATGCCTACGCCAATTCCATTAATTGTTATACTTCCTTTTGCATCATTTTCACCCAATTTTGCTGTTATCACTGATTTCCCGGAATCTAGCACAGTTATCAAACCATTTTCCGAAACGCTTGCCACACTTGCATTAGAAGAAGTAAGTGTGAAAAAATTTGCTGTAGTATTTACTACTTGATTGATACCGGATGGCAGATTTGCACTTGCTTGAAAAGTGCCTGTGCTATAAGTGCTTTCATTTTCTGCACCATTTATAACACTATCTTTTCCAAATGCGATAAGACCTGTAATAGGAGATAAGTTTGACAGATTTTCAAACTGTAGTTCATCAACCCATATTGTATAACCTCTACCATTTAATGCACCAGCAGATATATAGAACAAACCTCTTTCTGAAGTTAATTTTGACGCATCTGGAATTGGTATAATTACTTTTTGCCAATTTGTATTAGCCGGTACACCACTGATGGATGTAACGTATTTAGATTCGCCAAAATCATTGCCAAACCCAACAACACCAATATTTACAGCTTGAGATGCTCTTACATAAAAAGTAAGTGCGTTATATCCCGAAAGATCTCTACCTGTTTTACTAAAAAATGCACCACCGGCAAATGCGCCTTTAGGACTATTTTCATCAGGAACATCAAAACGCATAGCAGCTGCACTGCCACCATAAGTATCTTCTTTCACAACTTGAAATGCTTTTACGTCAGAGCCTCCAAATGCTGCATATACGAGGTCTCCTGTAAAATCATCTAAGAAAACAGCAGATGTTGTAGGAAATGTAGCAGGCTCTAAATCGGATAGCTCTCTTTTACATCCTAATGCAAAAACCAGCAGAAGTAATAAGATGAATTGTTTATTTATGTTCTTTTTCATATAGAAATTATTTGCCTATGTTTATTTGAATATATGTTCTTATTTCCCATTCATTACCATTGGGGAATCCAACTGCATTTGGATCTGGTACTGGGTTGCCATCGGGGCCTACAGTATACGTAGGTGCATATCTTGGAGAATATTTATCAAGTGTTCGATATGTACCCCTTATGCCCAAACGAGTACCGGGTAAAAGGAACCAGTCAGGTTTACCGAGTTCTGTAGATAAATCAGCAGTTAATTGTAGTGGGAAAGTTAGGTTAAAGTCTCTATGGTAATCGAATGGGCCCCAATCATTGAATCTAGCGATACCCATCAATTTCACTTTCTTGTAAATTGTTCTAATATCTCCACCAAATCTATTAATTGTTCTTGCATTGCTACCATTTGCTTGGCCATTACCAACATAAATGTTTCCTATGATTCCAAATACAGGATTTATTTTAGAAACCATTCTCAAGTTTGTTTCCCAAAGATCTAAAGCTGGCGCTGCTCCCGGGAATGCAAATGTGGTGCGACCATTAGCCAATATACCTATGGCAGCATCTTGAGTGGTTGGTAAATGTCTGTATACAAAATCAAGGCTCATGGCAAATTTTGCATCTTCTGCTCTATCATTATCCCATTCATACATCCAAGTGCCGGGTGTAGGATCATAGGTAAGTAAAATTTCGCCTGCTACAGTTTCTCTATTTATTCTAACTGAAAAAGGATCATCCTGTATATTTCTTGCACGACCCGGTGCAGGTACATCAGTTGGAATAGGGCCTTCAATAGGTTTTTGCCATAGGAAGTTTGGTGCCACTTGAATTTTACCTACGTTCACTGTAAAACCAGATAGGAAATTATACATGTTTCCACTTCCATTATCCTTTAATCTCCATCCTGTAAATGTTTTTGTATTATCAAATCCGCCATTTGCAACTAAACCCATTGCTGCTCCAGAAGCATACCATTTAAATACACCTCCTTCGTAAGTCAGTTTTACTTTTCCACCAAAATTATCATTTGAATTGATTTGATCTTGATAGATTTCATAATCACCCTTAGTACCTCTTACCACTTGGAATGTACGTCCATTTAATGGCTGACCAGCCCATAAACCACCTACTGATACACCTACTTTACCAGATTTTCTTTCTATGGCCAATGCAAGTCTTCTAGTTTTAGGTTGTGGTATTGCAATGGAGCTTTGGATACCTGAACGCTGAGTAATATCTTCATGAAATATTGAGGTAACTTGAAAACCAGCTACTTTTTTGGAGTATTTTAATAATACAGCCGGGTTAGCTCCCCACCACAATTCTGGCCCGAATGCTAATTTAAATCCGTCTAAGAATTTCTTTCCTTTTATTTCAAATCCGGATGGAGCATCGCCATTATAAATATCAATGTTTGGGCCATAGTTTGCTTCTGGGTATAGACCGAAGAAGTCACCTTCATATCCCCAATGATAGTGGCCAGTACGATAGAATCCGTTTACGTTGAAATACTTTGTATCCCATGTATAACTGGCTCTATATAATTGTACTCTATTATTTGAATTGATTTGTTGAGGCCCAGTTGGAGTGTTTACAGTTATTCTTCTACCACGATTTTCATAGAAGACTTCATCAATTGGGTTTTCAGCAACATTGCCCAATACATTAAATTGAACATTTGCAGTCATATTGGGTGCAGGTTTAGCTGTTATACCTATATTGAAAGACTGCATGTGGTCAAAACCTAAACGATTGGGATAACCTGTATTTGTAGGATTAGCTTCTTTTGGTGTAGAAATCAAACTACCACCTGTATTATAGGTAGTGAAGTTTGCTTGTAAATCACTCAAATAAACTTTCCCTTTTTGGTCTGCATCAAGTGCTGCTTTATCTCCTCTAGCCCTTAGTGCTGCATCTGTAATTTGTATATTATCAAGTACGTTGATTTGTGATTTGGCAGCCGTATTATATGGATTGAATTGATGCACTTCCTTCAAAGCATAATATGCAGCACGAGGATATAATTGATATACTCCTCTCTCATTGTTTGGGCCTTTAGCACAGATACCAAACCACTCTTCATTCATATTATTTTCACCTTTTACAAAATCATTTTGATAACCACCATTTGACCAAGATGCTACTGCATCATGCTCATCTAGATTTGTAGTTTGCCCAGTCTTCCACCAACCATCGCTAAATTGGAAAGTAAATCCACCAATACTGTTTCCTGCTTTTCCCATACCAGCTGCATTACTGTAAATTTCTTTCCAGTTATTTACCAATACTTTGGCTTGGTATTCTTGGTCTTCATTATTTGCTTGTGCATTGTAGGCATCTGAACCAAATTCTGTTAGTACAACAGGCTTATTGATTGCTATTGCTGCTTTTTCATATAAATCAGTAAAACTAATGCCCCTATATGAGTTTATACCAAGAATATCTATATCAGTACATTCTTTTGCAATAATGTCAGAGAAAAGTAGATCACCATTACAAATAGCCATTGGATGGTTTTTGTCAATGGTTTTCATTTCCTTTACTGCATCATTAAATAATTTATATAAATGATATGCGTCCTTAGTAGATTGCCTATCTTCCTGTGGCATATCTTCCGTTTCAGCTCCTCTCCAAAAAAGACCGTAGTTATTTTCATTTCCTAAAAGGAATAATAATAAGCCCGGTGTATTTTTATAGGTTTCTGTCATTTCTTTTACCTCTTTAAGCAAAAGTTCGCTTACCCTTGGATCAGCATAATTTGTATTTGGAAACCAAGCTCCACCCAATGTAAGGCCATATCTTCCAAAACTGTGATTGAGCATTGTATAAATACCATACTCTTCATAAATATATTTTATCCATTTTGCCGGAACACCAGTGTACTGACGAATTGTGTTTACACCCATATTTTTTAGCAATGGCATTTCATAATCTAATGCTGCTTTGATAATATCTGCGGGCTGATTCCAAAGGCTGTAGGTAAAATTGGTACCAATGGGAAAGTAGTCCCAGTTCATACCATTAACAATAAAATCTTTTCCATTTACTGTTAATCGGTGACCATCGGCACCATGTTTGACAGTGATAATATCTTGCTGCGCAAATAGTAGTTTTGTACTTACTAATAGACAGACAAGAAGTGACATCTTCTTCATAAAAGGAGTAATTTTTAATAACTTTATTTTATCTAAAACATACAACAAACATGGCAATGGAGCAAGGCATTACACATCAATTTAATTCGTTGCCATAGTGATTATGTGAAAGTAATTGTATGGGCAATGCTGCAATCGTTTGTTTAATATTTCAAATAATATTAGGCTGCAAACTTAAAATTCAACTATTCCTTCCGCCAAAAATTTGGCTACAACCTATCTACAACATTTATCTAATGCCCCTATTTTTGACACATTTCAACTACATCATGGGTACATCATGCATATAAAAAGGGTTTTTTTGGAGTTTGAATTATGGCTATCATCCATTCTTTTAACTGGTTTTTTACTTTTATCTTCTACATCAAATAGCCAGACTTTATTGGGCACCATCAATTCAAAACATTATACAAAATATGATTATAATGCTGGTACTCAAAACTGGGCGGCCTGCCAGGACAAGAAGGGCCGTATGTATTTTGCCAATAATGAAGGCGTGCTGGTGTATGATGGGGTATCATGGAAAATAATTCCTCTACCCAATAAAACCATTGTTCGTTTTATAACTTTTGATAAGCATGGTAGATTATATGCAGGTGGACAGGATGAGCTTGGTTATTTTGAACCAGGAGAGCGAGGACTCATGAATTACACCTCTCTATTACCTCTGCTGAATAAGCATGATCAAGATTTTGCAGACATCTGGAATATTGCCGTATTAGATGATGATGTTTTTTTTAGATCTAATTCAAAAATATTTCATTTTCATGAGGATAAACTAACACACTATGCCAGTGCCGCTGGATGGGATTTTGTTGGCGTAGATGGAAATCGAATCATTGCACAGGATAAAGCAAAGGGTTTGCTTGTATTTAGAAACGGAGGGTGGAGTACATTGATCAGTAAGGAGAACCTACCCGAAAATTTTAAAATTACAAGCATTACACCATTCTTAGCCGGTAGCCTTGTAACAACAATTCAAAGTGGATTGTTTCTATTTACACAATCCACACTACAACCCTTTCTTTTAAAAGGAAATGGTATAAACAATACTCAATATTTTACAAGCAGCATTGAAATTTCGAATGATAACATTCTTATAGGCACTTACGATAATGGCATCATACAAGCTGATAAATCTGGAAATATAAATGGTGGTTATGCTAAAGGAAATAATTTATTGAGCAATGATGTAAAATTTGTTTTTACAGATAAACATAAAAATATTTGGGCTGCTTTAGACAATGGTATTTCCTTTATTGGATGGAATGAAGCAGTAAGAAAGATAAGCCCAAATGTGTTTAATGGTGCGGCAGGATATTCGAGTGTATTGTTCAGTAATCAATTGTATTTTGCAATGGCAAATGGATTGTATCATTTACCTATACATACAACTGATGACATAAGCCAATATGATGTAGCTCCTACAAAAATGGCAGATGGCCTTAGCTGGCACTTAGATACCTTAAAGAATCACCTGTTTTTGGGTACAGATAAAGGACTATACGAGGTTGTAAATAATAGTATCACTCAATTGGACGGAAGCTCAGGCTATTGGATGGTGAAGCCAATGGCTCACAATGCAGCACCATACAGTATTGTGGGAGGCAATTATCAAGGTATTTCTTTTTTTGCTGAAACTAATAATGGATTTCAAAAAACTTCCTCACCAATACATGTCAATGCTTCATCACGCTTTGTCGTATATGATTCCACCTTGAATGTGGTGTGGGTTTCTCATCCATATAGAGGTATTTATAAAATTAATATAAAAGACAAATCTGTAAAAGTTTATACTGCTGAAAATGGATTGCCTTCTAATTTGGATAATCATGTGTTCTCAATAGCTCGTCAAACAGTAGTGGCCACTACAGCAGGCATATATATATATAATATTTCGACTAACAGGTTTGAGCCATCCCCTTTGTATGAAAAAATATTTGGAAAAATAAGTATCAGATATATCAATAACGATGCGGAAGGAAATCTTTGGTTTGTGCATGAAAAGCAGTTGGGTATGGTGCGGAAAGATAAAAATGAAATCATCTATATTTCTGAGCTTACCGGAAAAATATTAAGTGGATTTGAAAATATATTTCCCCTAAACAAAAAAAATATTATTGTAGGTAGTGCGGATGGTTTTTATCATATCAATTTTGAAAAGTACACTGCAAATGCTTACAGGCCAGAAGTATTTATAAGTAAAGTATTAGCAAAAGGTATCAAAGATTCTTTGTTATTTAATGGTTTCGAAATAGTGAATGATTCCAATCAACTTGCAGAAAGCAAGATATCTTATAAATGGACTTCCTTTCATTTCGAATATGCATCTGCTGCCTTTGAAACTGCCGACAATATGGAATACAGTTTTATGTTAGAAGGATTTGATGATGACTGGAGCAGCTGGGCAAAAACAACTTTTAAGGATTATACCAATATCCCTCCGGGTAATTATTCTTTTATGGTGAAATCCAGAAATAATTTGGGTGCTGAATCCACAGCAGCTATATATGCCATAACAATTTCGCCAGCATGGTACGATAGCTTATTGGCATGGATTGTTTATGTATGCTCCTTCTTTTTTGGAGTTTATTATTTTTGGAAATGGAGAGAAGCTACACTTAAGCGTAAGCAGGATATGAAAATCATTGCGCAGCGAAAAAAATATGAAGAAGAACAAAAACAGATTGGTACTATGCACCAGCTAGAACTGGAGCAATCTGAGAAGGAAATGATTCGCATACGCAATGAAAAATTAGAGGCTGAAATTGAGTTTAAAAATGCTGAGTTGGCATCCACAGCCATGAATTTAGTGCAGAAAAAAGAGTTTCTTGTAAAGTTTAAGGATGAATTAAACAAACTAAAGCAGCCACAGGCTTCCGGCCTTGGAAGTGTTGAAACTGCTGATATAAATAAGTTATTAAGAAGCCTGGCAGAGCAATTGAACGAAGGTGATGAATGGGAACAATTTTCTTTGCTCTTTAATAAACTGCATAGAGATTATTTATTAACACTGAAGAAAAAATACCCAAGCATAACTGCACACGAATTAAAACTTTGTGCTTATTTAAGAATGAATCTTTCTAGTAAAGAAATTGCACATCTTATGAGCATTTCAGTGCGTGGTGTAGAAATAGGAAGGTATAGATTAAGAAAGAAATTGGAGATACCTGCTAAGGAGGATTTGTTTCAATTTTTATTGCAAATAGAGATGAATAAACCAGATGAAATAAAATAAAAATTAACCGCACTTAATATTTCTTGTCTTCCATAGAATCCAAAATATTGCGATAGCTAACATATCTTTCTACGGCAATTGATTTATCATAAACGGCAGCTTGTATGGCACAGCCCGGCTCGTTCGTATGAATACAATTGTTGAATTGACAGTTGTGAAGTTTTGACCTCATTTCAGGAAAATAATGACTCAGTTCTCTCTGGTCTAAATCTACAATACCAAATTCTCTAAGACCCGGACTGTCTATGATTTTGCCACCACCTGGCAAGTCATACATTTCTGCAAATGTGGTTGTATGCATACCCTTGCCGCTCCAATTGCTTACTTCCATCGTTCGGATAGATGTGCCTGGCAATGCAATGTTAATAAGTGTTGACTTACCTACACCGCTTGGGCCACTTAAGAGGGTTGTTTTATCTTGTAATAAATTTAAAATATTTTCTATGCCTTCTCCCAGTTGAAATGATGCCAAATGCACCGGATAGCCCAATGGTTCATATACAGATTGAATATATGCTGCAAGCTGTTTTTCTTTCTCTCTTTGCACATCAATTTTGTTCAAAATAATTTGTGCAGGTATATGACTTGCTTCGCAAGATATCAAGAAGCGATCGATAAATCCTGTAGATGTTTTGGGTTCACGCAGGGTGGCAATTAATAATGCCTGATCTACATTACTGGCCACAATATGACGCTCCTTATGCTGCTGAGGGCTGCTCCTTACCACATAGTTATGTCGGTCAAAAATTTCAGTAATGATCATGGTTTGCTCTGCTGTATCTTCTGGTTCAATATTTATCCAATCCCCAACAGCTATTGGGTTTGTACTGGTAATAGCATCTAACTTGAAAACACCTTTAATTCTTGCATTAAAAAATTTTGAATCTTCCGTTTTTACTACATACCAACTACCTGTAGATTTATATACAACTGCCTTCATGATTTGCACGAAGATAGTAGGATGGGATAACTAAATTTTAGTATGTTCAAAATGCAATATAAAATGAGCAATAAGATTTGAAATAGGTCAAATCTATGTCACGAAGGAGCGTTATTTTTGTCCCATAATCTTAAAGTATAATTGTGTCATCAAATTGGTATTATAGTCTTAATAAACAATCTCCATCTGTAAGTTTTAAACAGGCTACCATCAGTGGGCAGGCACCTGATAAGGGTTTATATTTTCCAACGCAAATTCCGAAATATGAAGCTGGAAAAATGAAAACAATGCTGCGCTTATCCAAAGAAGAAATTGGATATGAAGTGATGCGTCCATTTGTGGGCGATGATATTCCGGAACATATATTGAGAGAAATAATTGCTTATACCGTTGGGTTTCCTTTTCCATTAGTTGCACTGTCAAATGAAATATATACACTGGAACTTTTTCATGGCCCAACACTTGCTTTTAAAGATGTAGGTGCCAGATTTATGAGTAGATGTCTAGGATATTTTAATAGAAATGAGCATACTAAAACAACGGTATTAGTAGCAACAAGTGGCGATACTGGCGGAGCAGTGGCAAGTGGTTTTCTTGGTGAAGAATCCGTAGAAGTTATTATTCTATACCCCAAAGAAAAAGTAAGCCCTGTGCAGGAATTGCAACTCACCACTTGTGGCCAAAATATTATAGCTATAGCAGTGGATGGCAATTTTGATAGCTGCCAGTCCATTGTAAAAAATGCATTTGCTGACACTACTTTAAACACCATATTCAAACTAACATCAGCAAACTCTATAAATGTTGCCAGGTGGCTGCCACAGCAACTTTACTATTTTTATGCACTACAGCAGTGGATGCATGATGATGCCCCGGTAATTGCTGTGCCAAGTGGAAACTTTGGAAATATATGTGGAGGCATTTTAGCAAAAGCATCCGGACTACTGGTAAAACATTTTATAGCAGCTTGTAATGCGAACGATACGGTGCCTACTTTTTTTGAAACCCATCAATATAAAGAAAAGCCTTCTGTTGCTACTATAAGTAATGCAATGGATGTAGGCAACCCCAGCAATTTTATTAGAATACTTGAACTGTTTAAAAGTGATTTTTCTGCTTTGCAAAAATGGGTAAGTAGTAGCAGTATTAGTGATGAAACCACAAGAGTAGCTTTATTTCAATTGTATAGTCAATACAATTATATTGCTGACCCGCATGGTGCAGTAGGCTTTCATGCGTTAAACGAGTATCTACAAGCAAATAAAAATAATAAAGGAATATTTTTAGAAACTGCACATCCGGTCAAGTTTCCGGAAGTGGTATCAGATACGATTCATCAAGCACCTCAAGTGCCCGAAGCTGTGCTACACCTTTATAAGAAAGACAAACAAAGCATATCCATGCCGTCAGAATATCAATATTTTTTTGATTGGATTTTTTTTGGTATAATACTACTAAAATAAATTTTAATAGGGATATAAAATGATAAATGAAATGAAAGAATATTTAGAGATAAAAAATAAAAGAGAATATTTAAATAAAATTCCAACTAAAATTTTTTTAGAATTAATTGATTTATTTTATTTTATTGATCCAGAAAATAAAGAATTTATACAAACAACCACAGCTCAAATATCTAATAGAAATAAAATGTTTATTTATAGTTTAACAGAGCAAGAAACTTTAAATCTAACTCCAGCAGAGAGAGAAAAGGGATTTAATTTAATTGATTTAATGAGTACTGGTAGATTTTTAAAACAAGAATTTATTTTAAATGAACAAGATAGAAATAATTTTGGGAAGAAAATAAATTATTTAAAAAAAATAATATCAAGTAATGAATATGTAAAATATCTTGAAGATAATTTATTGAACATTGAAAATAATATTATAAAACCAGAATTTTCTCAATTAGCAAATACAGATTCTAGAGAAGTTTTTGAAATATTGTTTGATGTTATAGTTAGTTTGTCAAAAAACAATCCAAAAAATTTAACAAAAGAAAATTATGAAAATAGTTATTTAAATAAAAAAATTGGATTAAACTGTTTTTCTGAAGAAAAAAAGATTTCTTTATCTTCTATTTTTTGTGGATTTATAGATGAATTTTCTAACAATTATTTTCCAATATTTAATCACAAAATTAATAATTTAGAAAATGGAAAATATCAACTACAAAAAATTATTTTAGATTATTTTAATAATAGAAATCAACAATCTCTCTTGGAAAATTTAAAAATACTAACTAAAAATAATTTAGTTAATGGTATTCAAACAATAGATAGTAATGGAGAGAAAAAAGTAAATGGAGAACAAAAAGGCAATGTCATACCTATAATGTTAAATAATAACTCATCAAAGATATATCTATGTGAGGGGGTTGCAACAGGAATTAGTATATCTAAAATGTTATCAACAAAAGAAAATATAATTTCTTGTGTAAATGTAAAAAATTTAGAACATGTAGCAAAAGAGTATTTAAAACAACAAAAAGAAGTAATATTATGTATAGATATAGATAAACCAATTTTTAAATCAAATAAAATATTTCCAGGAGCTGGAGCACAAATGTGTTATAATATTAATAAATGGATAAAAGAAGCTGAAAATACTTTTTCAATCAATAGACTTGCAATAATAACGCCATTACCTTCTGAAGAAATATTTTTAAATTTAGATTTAAAAGATGTTCCATTTAGGGATGATGGATTAGGTATTACTACATCAGGTGAATTATTTAGGATAAAAGATTTCACAGGAGGCAAATTAAGTGATTTTAATGATTTAGAGAGATATAGTAATGTTTCAGAAAATGGTTGGAAAATAAAAGAAGAGATCTCAAAAGAATTACAACAACCTTTATTTTACAATAAAGAGCAAATCCAAGAAAATTTATTAAAAAAACAACTGGATGAGAAAATATTTGATTTAAAAGTATATGGTTTTTTAACAAAGGATAATATGGATTATGAAACAACAAAGAAACTACCACTTATTAATTGGAATGGTAATGAATTAGATTTGAAAGATGATGATTTAAAAAAAATTATTAAAGTTTATATGAATAATGGAAATATTGAAAATGATTTATTAAAGACATTAATATCACTAAATTTAAAAGAAAATAATATATTAGAGGATGTTGCGAATAAAATAAAAGATGAAATAACAAAAATAAAACAATTAGATATAAAAGGAATTAAAAATAAATTGGAAAAAGAATATAGAGTTTTATAAATAAAATAAGTTTTTTTGTATAATGAAAAAGGAGAAAAAGATGTCAATTAATTCAAAACTTGTAATAAATAATGAAAATTTTTTAGAAAATGTTGCTATTATATTAAAAGCAATGAAAATAAAATATAATAAAGAGGTAAGTGAATATCTTAAAAATTTAACAAAAAATACAGTGGATAATTTTTGTGAAAAAAGTAATAAAAAAAATTTTGAAGAATTTAATATTCCATTAAACAATAAAGATTTTGTAAAGGTGAACCAATATTATAATGAAATTCAAAAGATTTTACAAGCTCAATATCAAAAGGATAACTCCTATGATAAACTAATGAAAGCAGTGGAACAACCAATAAAACTATGTTTTACTTTAATTTTAAAAAAATCATTGAAATTTATAGAGCCAAAAATTGAAAATACCAATTTATTTTTAGATGATAATAATAAATTATTATCATCATTTTTTTCATTAATTGGTTCAACTGCTCAATCTGGGATTTTTGGTTGCTATATGGGAGATAATGCTAAAAGTTCTTTATCAATAGGAGAGAATATAAAGGAATTGAAAGAAAAATCAACTTATATTTCTTTTAGTCCATCAAAAGAAAATGAAGATTTATTTTTAAATTCAGGGATAAAATCTCAAATGTTTTTTCAAGAACAAGATTGTGATAATAAATGGGAAAAAATTGATATTAAACCAAATAAAATAAAAAAAGAACCAGAGTTAGAAAGATAAAACCAATATAATTTTATAGGCTTAAATTATTATGAAATAATCTAAGCCTTTTTTATTATTTTTATTTTAAAAATAATTTCATATATTTTCTGATTGAAGTAGTAGAAACCCCACCAGCATTTTTATAAATATTAAAACAAGTTAATTCAATATTTTCCTTTTTTAATTTTAAGATTGCTTTTAGAATTTTAATTCTGGTTTCAATAGATCTTAATTCATCCTTTGTTTTTGGTAATTTGTGTTTTTCTAATTGTAAATCTTTTAAAATATTAAATAATCTTCTATCTGTTTTTTGAAAGAATTTTTTCATTGAAGATTTTTGAATATTATTTTCTGGTAAATTATAATATTTATCTTCATTTATTAGATTTTCCCCAATGGAATACAATTCTTGATTAAATTGGTTATCATTGTTTTGTTGCTCTGAAATGTCATTATCATTGTTAAATATATTTTCACTTGATTTTTCTAGTGGTGTGTCATGATAATTATTATTATTATTATCTAAATTTACTACTGATGACCAATCCCAGTCTAAATTATCATTAGTGATCTTTTCATCAATATTTTGTTTCTCACTTTCATTCTTAGATTCTTTAATTTGTTGTTGTGGTTTTAATTTTAATATTTCTTTTGCATTTAAAACATTTTCTTTTAATAAAATAGATTTTAAATAATTTATAATGTTTTTAATTAATTCACCATCTGATTTAAATTTATTATCTATTAAAAAAAATTGTTCATTAAATAAATTAAAATCATAAATCAAACTTTTAATCTTTTTGTATGAAATATCTTTTCCAATAAATCCATATAAATAGAAGTTATGAAAATGTTTATCCAGTAAATATCTAAATTCATTTTTATAATTTAAATGTTCAATATTACTTAAGTATTCATTAATTAAATCCACATCAACAAAGTATTCATTATTAATTTTATTTAATCTATCAAAATACTTTAAAATTAATTCAATTTTTCTTTGAATTAAATTAAAATCATCGATATTTATTATTACTTCATTGTCATTAATATTTTTAATATAGTTTTGAATATTAAAATCTTGAATCATTTCTGTTAATAATTGTTTTGTTTCCATTTATGTTTT